>JAMCWS010000295.1 GCA_023480605.1 bacterium | reverse complement strand
ACGCTGCGCGAGGCCGGCCTGGGCGACCTGATGCGCCGGTTCCTCGCACTCAAGGAGGCGCTGCGCGCCGAGGGACTATTCGAGCCGGCCCGCAAGCGCCCCGTCCCCCGCCTGCCGCGAACGATCAGCGGGCATGACGGAGACCAGTTCGCGGCAGTAATTGGCCGCGTCGCGCGCGTTGTCCAGTTCGTCCATCAGCATGATCAGGTTGAGATACAACTCAACCTGGACGGCTGATTTTTCGCCGCGGCCCAGGTCGTAATAACGGCGGGCGAGTTTGGCGTCGGCCCGGTCGCGGTTGGCGTGGTATCGGTTCACGAGGGCATTGCCGGCCGCCAGAAACAAATAGGGGCGCAGGGGCGAGGGGGGCAGGTCCGGACTGATGTCGCCCGGCGACCACCCCTTGGGCATCGCCTGCACCTCGAACGCCGCAAAGGCGTTGTTGCGCGACAGTTTCGCCACCAGCGGCGCCATCTCCGGCGGCGTCGGCTGGACGACGATGTCCACCGGCCCCAGGGGAATCTGCCCCGTGAACGGCCCCTCGAGAACGGAAAACTGGATCGTGAAACGCAGCCGATAACGGCCCGGTTTGTCGAACGCCAGTCCCGTCGGACGCGCCGGGTCGGACCAGATCAGCATGTCGTGGCGCACT
The DNA here is from genome assembly GCA_023480605.1 of bacterium. Lineage (GTDB taxonomy): Bacteria > Sumerlaeota > Sumerlaeia > MVZB01 > MVZB01 > JAMCWS01. The sequence goes on along the minus strand of JAMCWS010000295.1, from coordinate 10,010 downwards.
TCTTCGAGGGGATAAAGGGGATAATCGCGGTTGCCATATTGGCGAGAGCCGTAGGGGCCGAAAAATTGCCGCTCGGCCTCCCCCTCGGGCCGGATGTAAACGCTCACCTGGGAGCGGGGAATAAAGTTGGTGCTGATCGTGACGGGGAAGCGCGTGTGGTTGCTGAGAACGAACGGGACGACGACGGGCTGGCCGACATAATAAGTCGACGGCATGAGACCGATGGCGCCGCGCACGAAATCGCTTTGCTTGAACGGGTGGATGACCTGTTTGCGGGGGCGGGGCGGGGTCGTCTGGGGCACGGCCGCCCTCGGCGCGACCCACAGGGCCGCGGCCAGCGCGGCCGCTCCGAGCGCGATGATTCGCTGATGCTTTCCACGGTTCGTGATCTTCATGGTGTCGATCCATCCTTGGAGCGGCCGGCTGGGCGGTGCGCAGGCGGCGGCCGGACTACTGGCCTGATGACAGGCAATAAAATCCCAGGTCGTAAAGGCCGGGATCCTCCCCCTTGGGAGCGGTGACGGTCTGGACCGAAAATGCAATGGTCTCGATCGTCGACAGACTGAGTTGCGCGTAGCCCTGGTTGTTGAGCACGGCCCGGGCCATGGTGATCCATTCCGCGTCGCGCCAGACCTCGAATTGAACGGTCCGCAGCTCTTCGTCGGGCAACAGGGCGCCGACCATCCGGATGGAAAACCAGATGTCGCTTTCGCCCGAAGGCACGATGACCAGCGGCAGTCGGCTGAGCGCGATGCGGCCGGCTTTCCAGTCGATCATCCGTTTGCCGTCGGACTGTTGCTGGATTTCCAATCGCTGGTTGATCACCCGCAGCGTATGGCCCTGAAACGCAACCCCCAGGCTGGTCGTGCCCAACAGGTCGCGCAAACTCTATTCACGAGGCACGTCGCGATAATCGAGCGTGCGCGGTTCATCGCCGAGTTTGTCCAGGTTGATCGGGTCGACCTGCAGGCCGACGTTCTGGGCGATATTGAGCAATCCCTGGCGTGGCGACGTGCCTCGTGAATAGAGTTTGAGCGGATAGAGAAAAACGTTGTCGGGCGCCGGACTCTTGGCGCTCTCGTGAGCCAACTCAATGTCGTAATCCGACATATGATGGGCCATAAACACCGTGAACATGGTGAACCAGACCACCAGGAGACCCAGCAGGGGCCGGGCGACACTCTCGTGGCGGTGAAGGGGCGCCCGCCCCCAGGGATGGGTGCCGTGTGATGATTGGGCTTCCAGAAGTGTGCCTCGCATTGAGTAATCGTGGCCGACGGGCGCCACCCCCTTCACCGCCGGTCGATCGCATCACCGGCCCGGATCGTAAAAAATTTGCCTGAAATCCGGGGGCGATTTCCACTCAATTCTGGAGCGGCCGGGCGGACGGCCTTAACCGCGGCCGCCTTGGGGCGGATTCTCTTCGAGTCGCCGAGCGTATTGATGGACGGCGTATTCCTGCGCGTAGACTTCGAGCGAGCCCGGACGCAGCCGGCGCACCTCCACGATCGCCTCGGATGGCCCCATGCCGCGCGACACCAGGAAGCAGGCCAGCATCGTGCCCGTGCGGCCGATCCCCGCTCGGCAGTGGACTAGAACGCCCCGGCCGGCGTCGCATTGGCGCGCCATGAAGTCCACCACCCGTTCGATCTGTTCGGGCGTCGGTGCGCTGAAATCATCGATCGGTTCGTGCAGATATTCCATCCCGAATTCGCGCAACGGAGCGCTTTCGAGCGGCTCCTCGGTCAAAGACACGATCGCGCCGATGCCGGCTTCGCTAAGCGAAGACAGGGCGCCAACCAATTCGCCGCCCCGCCCGGGGTGAGACGAACCGGCGACGCGCCGATGCCAGATGAAATTGAAATTGGACGGCAGGGCCATCAGTTTTTTGGGCGCGGGCAACCTTCGCTCCTTTTTCGGTCTCTCCGGCTGAGCATTCGGGGCGAGGCGATTCTTTCGGCCGGATGCCGGAGCCGTCATCCACCGCCCGGCGCCCCGGCCCACACCAGTATGGCCCATCTCCCCGCTGTTTTCCAAGCCAAATCGGGTCAATGATCGGGAAAGGGATGCATCTCACGTCCTTTGAAGGAAACGACCATGCTCTTCCGTCGTCCCTCCGGGATTACGGCACGGATTGATCTTCTGTCTCCTCGGACTTGCGTCTGAGGTTGCGGCTGCGTCGTCCCTACGGAATATTCAAACCCGTCCGGAAGCATGCGCACTAATAATAAAGATCCATATGAATGGCGGAACAAAAGCCCCGGACGCCGGTCGGGGGTTTCAGATACCCCTACGCGGTATAGTTCAGGACGGACGACGGGTGATTCCGACGGTGCCTGGTTTTGGATGAACGGACACAAGATGCGCCCGACTGTCGGCGCGGGGCATGAATAGGATTGACAGGGTTTGACGCGAACCTAAATATGGACGTTGGGCCTTGCGCCTGCGGCGCGGCTCGCATAACCCACGTTACGAGGGAGTTTTCCATGGCGCAGTTCAAGTTCCTCAAACCGCCCGCCGATGGCGAAGGCATCCAACTCCGGCCCGACGGCGGCTTGGCCGTCCCCGACCGTCCCATCATTCCCCAAATCATCGGCGACGGTATCGGCCCCGATATTTCCCGCGCCATGGTGCGCGTCGTCGACGCGGCGGTCGAGCGGGCTTTCGGTGGCCGCCGAAAAATCGTCTGGTTCGAAGTGCCCGCCGGCGAAGGCGCCCACGAAAGCCTGGGCGAGTGGCTGCCGGAGGATACGCTCGATGCCATCCGCTCCTACCGCGTGGCGATCAAGGGGCCGTTGACGACCCCCATCGGCGGCGGCATCCGTTCGCTCAACGTCGCCCTGCGCCAGATTTTCGACCTTTACGCCTGCGTGCGGCCGGTGCGTTGGATCGAGGGGGTGCCTTCGCCCGTGAAGGCACCCGAGAAGCTCAACGTGATCATCTTCCGCGAAAATACCGAGGACATTTACAAGGGGATCGAATTCGCTGAAGGCACGCCCGAAGCCCGGCGAATCATCGCCCTGTTGAAAGACGAATTCGGTAAGGAAGTCCGCCCCGACTCGGGCATCGGCATCAAACCGGTTTCGGTGACCGGGTCCAAGCGCCTCGTGCGCATGGCGATCCAGTATGCGCTCGATCATCAACTGCCTTCGGTGACCCTGGTTCACAAGGGCAACATCATGAAATTCACCGAGGGCGCCTTCCGCGATTGGGGTTACGAAGTGGCCAAGGCCGAGTTCCGCGACCGGATCGTGACCGAGGAGGAACTATACGACACGCACGGGGGCAAAATGCCGGCCGGACGGCTGCTCGTCAAGGACCGCATCGCCGACTCGATCTTCCAGCAGGTGCTCCTGCGGCCCGACGAATATTCGGTGCTGGCGACCCTCAACCTTAACGGCGATTACCTTTCCGACGCCTGCGCGGCGCAGGTGGGCGGGCTGGGCATGGCGCCCGGCGCCAACATCGGCGCGGGAACGGCCATCTTCGAGGCCACCCACGGCACCGCGCCCAAGTACGCCAACAAGGACATGGTTAATCCCGGTTCGCTGATCCTTTCGGCCGTCATGATGCTCGAACACATGGGATGGAACGCGGCGGCGGCATTGGTCAACCGCGGCATCGCCCGGGCGGTGGCGGCCAAGACGGTCACCTACGACCTGGAACGGCAAATCGAGGGAGCAACGAAAGTCTCGACCTCCGGTTTCGCCGAGGCCGTCGTGGCACACATGGGGTAATACCGGGATAATTCGAAGGAGACGGCAAGGTCCGAAGGGACGAAAAGGACTTGAGTCAATGGAATATTATCTCTTGTCGCACGTTCAAAGCCGTTCGGTTCCGATGCGTGTCCGTCTTTTTAGGCTCTTAGGTCCTTTTGGTCCTTTGGGTCCTTTCCTCCTTTAAGGGGCGTCTCCTAAAGCACTTGAACTCAATCGCTTCCCATGAACTTCCCTTACCAACGCCGCGGTTTGCTGCTGGTCATCTCCGCTCCTTCGGGCGGGGGTAAATCGGCCGTGCTCGAGCGCTTGCGTGCGGCCCACCCCGACCTGGTCTATTCGGTCTCGGTGACCACCCGCGCTCCGCGCGGCAGCGAGCGCGAGGGGATTGATTATCATTATGTTACGCGGCAGGTCTTCGAGGAATGGATCGTCGCCGGCCGATTCTACGAATGGGCCGAAGTCCACGGGAACCTCTACGGCACGCGGGCCGACGTCATCGAGGCGGCGCTCGATGAAGGGCGCGACGTTGTGATGGACATCGACGTTCAGGGCGGTCTGGCCGTCAAGCGCCGCTCGCCCGATGCCGTGCTCGTTTTTCTCTTGCCCCCATCGATGGAAGTGCTGGAGGCCCGGTTGCGCCGCCGCGCCACCGATGACGAACGCGCCCTGCGCGTGCGTCTGGCCAATGCGGCGCGCGAGATCGATCACTGGCGCCGTTACGATTACGTCATCGTCAATAAAGTGCTGGTTGAGGCCGTCGCCGCCATCTCGACCATTCTCGCCGCCGAACGCCATCGCGCCCTCCGCTGGCTGCCCGCGTCCGAGTGACGGGCTTGAAGGAACATAAAAGACGAAAACGACGCCATGGACGCCATAATAGATGGTATGGCCGCCTCAGGCCGGCCGCACGGCCAGGCAGTCATAAAGGACAAGGTCGCCCTGAAATGGCGTTGCCGCGCGCTTGAGAATGCGCCAAGGGCCGCTTTCCTGGCTTCCCTGCTGGCCCAGCGCCTCGGCCAGACCGGGATGGGCGCCCAGTAGCAGGGCATGCAGTTCGCGGTTTTGTGTCAGGACCACCGGCTTGATGGCCGGACCCGCGATGATGGATAACGGCTCGATCAGCATCCCCGCCAGCCCGACGCCGCGCGCCGTGGGGGCGCTCACCAGGGTTTCGAGTTGGATCATGCGCGCCCGCGCGTCGGGGCCGGCTATTTCCTTGGCCGCGCCCACAAGGTCGAGCAGGCGGTGGCGGACCATATTCAGGTCGGTCGCCGACTCCAGGTGCTGAAAGCCGCTGTCGCTCCGGAGCGCCTTGACCAGCGTCGAAACCTCCTTGAGATAATGGTTTTTCTGGTTGTCGGGCACCAGGTACATCACCACGATGCGGACCGGCGGTTCGCCGGGCGCGCCGTAGTCGATGCCCATCGGACTCCAGCCGATGGCGCAGGTCAGGTCGCCCTCGCTGGGAATGCGCGCATGCGGACAGGCCCAGCCCATGCCGACCGACGTGTTGGCGGTCTTCTCGCGCGCCAGGATCAAGCCCGCCACGTCGGTTCCGGCCGGCAGGGAGGGAATCGCTTCGATCAGGTGCGCCAGCAGTTGCAGCGACCGCTCCTTGTCGTTGTCGGGCAGCTCGAGCAGGCGCCCTTCCTGCAGGGCGTCCAGGATGCTATCCATCGTTATTCACCTCCGAATCGTTTGAGGAACCAGGTCTTGACCGTGTGCGTGATGATGCCGTAAGCGAGCAGGAAGCCGGCGATCCAGCCCCAATAGCCGGCCGGCAGGGGCACGAAGCCGAAGACGCGCGCCAGCCGAGAGTAGGGCAACCACGCGCCGAGGGCCATCACGGCCAGGGTGGTCACGGTCATTGGCAGCGAGGCGCGGCTGCGCAGGAAGGGAATCCGCCGCGTGCGGATGATGTGAACGATCAGCGTCTGGGTCAGGAGCGACTCGACGAACCATCCGGTCTGAAACAGTCGTTCGTAATGGCCCTGTGCGGCGCCGTCGGCCGCCGCGACCAGGAAGGCGTTGCAGTGGAAGACGAACCACATCACGCCGAAGGTGGCATAGTCGAAGATCGAACTGATGGGGCCGATGAAAATCATGAACCACTTGATATTGCCGATATCCCATTTGAGCGGCCGGGCGATCAGTTCTTCGTCGACGTTGTCGGTCGGGATGCCGGTCTGTGAGAAGTCGTAAAGCAGGTTGTTGAGGAGGATCTGAACCGGCTGCATGGGCAGGAACGGCAGAAGGTAACTGGCGCCGACGACGCTGAACATATTGCCGAAATTGGAACTGGCCCCCATGCGAATATACTTGATGATGTTGGCGAAAACCTTGCGCCCCTCTTTGATGCCGTCCTCGAGCACCAGCAGGCTCTTTTCCAGCAGGACGATGTCGGCGGCCTCCTTGGCCACGTCGACGGCGGTGTCGACCGAGATGCCCACGTCGGCCGCCCGCAACGAGGGCGCGTCGTTGATGCCGTCGCCCATGTAGCCGACCACGTGGCCCGCCTGGCGCAGGCCCTGGATCACCATTTCCTTTTGCGCCGGGGATAGGCGCGCGAGAATATTGGCCTCGCGGATCGCCTGGGCGAACTCCCTCGAGTCCAGACGGGCCAGTTCGTCTCCGGTGACGGCGCGCGTCACCTCCATCCCCACATCACGGCAGATCTTGCGCGTCACCAGCGCGTTGTCGCCCGTGAGGATCTTGACCCGCACGCCCGACTCGCGCAGTTGCGCCAGCGCCTGCGCGGTCGAGTCCTTGGGCGGATCGAAGAAGGCGATGTAACCGAGCAGGATCAGGTCGCATTCGTCGGCGACGGTGAAGGTCGTCTTTTCGCGCGGGAACTCGCGGTAGGCGATGCCGAGGACGCGGTAGCCGTCCTCGTTCAGGCCTTCGACCTCCTCGTAGAGATCGTCGCGGATCATGTTGATCAGCGGATAGATTTCCTCGTCGACCTGGTAGCGGTCGCAGCAGGAGTAAATTTCCTCGACCGCCCCCTTGCAGATGAGCACATGGTCGCCCTCGTAGTCGACGACGACCGACATGCGGCGGCGTTGAAAGTCGAAGGGCAACTCGTCGACACGGCGGCAGTTGCGCTCGACGTTGAATTGAATGTATTCCAGCACGGCGCGGTCGATCAGATTGCGCAGGCCCGTCTGGTAATGGCTGTTCAGCCAGGCGTAGCGCAGCACATTGTCCGATTCGTGGCCGATGATGTCGACGTGGCGCTCCAGCACGACGTGGTCCTGGGTCAGCGTGCCGGTTTTGTCGGTGCAGAGGATGTCGATGGCGCCGAAGTTCTGGATCGCCGAGAGTTGTTTGACGATGACCTTCTTGCGCGACATGGTCAGTGCGCCCTTGGCCAGGTTGACGGTTACGATCATCGGCAGCATTTCGGGGGTCAGGCCCACGGCGATGGAGAGGGCGAACAACAGCGCCTCGATCCAGTTGCCCTTGGTCAGCCCCACGATCAGAAAAACGACCAGAACCATGACGACCATGAACCGGATCATCAGCCAGGTGAAGGATCGCACGCCGCGGTCAAAGCTGGTCGCTTCACGGGTTTGGGAGAGGCGCTCGGCGATCGAGCCGAAGGTGGTGCGCGCGCCGGTGTTGATCACCACGCCGCGGGCGGCGCCGCTGAGCACATTGCCGCCTTGGAAGCAGGCGTTGGTCAGCTCGTGGGCGGCGCGTCCCAGGTTGGCGCACGGCTCGGCGTTTTTTTCCACCGGCATCGACTCGCCGGTCAGGACCGACTGGCTGACGAAGAAATCCTTGGCCGTCAGCAGGCGCAGGTCGGCGGGAATGACCGAGCCGGCGTGCAGGACGACCAGGTCGCCCGGGACCACTTCAGCGATCGGAATATCGGCCTCCCGGCCCTCCCGCACGACGACGGTATGCGACTGGACGCGTTTGCCGAGTGCTTCGACGGCCCGCGAGGAGCGCCGGTCGAGGGCGTAAGACAGACCGACGCTGAGGACGACCATGCCGCTCACGATCACGGCGGATTTCAACTCGCCGATCGCCCCCGAGATCGCGGCGATGAGGAGGAGCTGGACGACCAGCGGGCTGCGGCAGCGCCGTACGATGTCGGTCCAGAATCCGGGGCGTTGCGCTTCCGAGATTTCGTTGCGGCCATATACGTCGAGCCGGCGTTCGCTCTCCGCGGGACTCAATCCCTCGGGGCCGGACTCCATGGCCTTCAGTGCTTCTCCGGCCGAGCCGCCGCACAATTCGATCAGGCGGCGTTCATCCTCGGAAACCGGATGAAAGGCTTTCGCCTCCTTGACCACCAGGATCGGGGAGATCTTGCCGAAAATCGTCCTGAACATTCCCTGACGTTCCTCCGGGCGGGTGAGTCACCAGGCGGCGCGCATCGCCGCGGGATCGTTCGCGGGGGCGCGACGCGCGTTGCGGCGGGCGCTACACGGCTGGAGGGTGAGAGGCGCCGGAACGTCCGGAGTGGCGCAGCCCCTGTTTGCGGCGGGCGGAGCATCCGCCGCGCAAGTGATGGCTAATCCGGGGGCGGGTGGCCGAAGCGGCCGTCCGGCGCGCCAGCGTGGCCCGGCGAGGCAAGGGAATGACTCGATTCATGGGAAACCCTCCATCCAGGCCGCGCTGCCGGGGCCTGCCGGAGGTGAATCTGATAGGCTTAGCCTGGAGAGGACAGATTCAGAACAGGCGGGGCATCGCGCGCGTGGCCCGCAGCCCGGCGAGATAGGCGAAATTATGTGCCTTGCGTGACTGGAGGACCGTTGCGGTACTAGGACCGTCGCCGTCGTCCATGAAATTCAGCCCTTTCAAGTTGATGCGCGCGGGATCTGGCGGGGAGTCGTTAACACCCAGGTATCCGCCAAATCCACAATATCATAGCGCCCGGCGGGAAAGGGTCAAGTTTTTTTGGGTGTGGAAATACCTTGGCCGTGCGGCCGCGCAAAAAGACGGCAACCGTTGTATTCGGGGTGGCCGTGAAGGAAGACGACGGCCGGCGCAAACAACGGGACGGGACCGATGATCCAGTTCCGCACCAGCGACAGACCGAGCGCTTTTCCGTTGCGGAAGACGTCGCCCGGGTCCTCGTAACGCGCTTTGGCCGGCGGCTGTTTCATGCGCAACAACAGCTTGCCGCGGATTTCCTGGCCGCGATATCCAGACTGGTGATGAACTCGCCGGCCTTGGCGCCGGCCGGCAGGCGTTCCAGGATTTGGCGGTAAAGCGGATCTTTCCAGTCGGTCATCGCTTCGACATATTCGGGCTTGGGCGTCAAGGCGATTTCGGAAAGACCCGCGGCCTCGATCATCGCGCGTGTTTCATCGACCAGCGCCGCGCCGGCCACGCAACCCACCAGCGCCGCGACCATCTCGCGCATGGCCTCGGGCAGGGGGCGCAGTAGCGCCAGGTCGGAGACGGCCACGCGGCCGCCCGGCCTGAGAACGCGCGCGATCTCGCGCCACGCCTGGGGCTTGTCGGGCGACAGGTTGATCACGCAATTGGAGATGACGACGTCCACGCTGGCGTCGGCCACCGGAAGGTGCTCGATTTCGCCCAGGCGGAACTCGACGTTGTCCAGGCCGGTGGACTCGCGATAAGCGGTCGTGTTCCGCCGCGCCTTGGCGATCATTTCGGCCGTCATGTCGACGCCGATGGCTCGCCCGCTCGGGCCGACCTTCCGGCCGGCGATGAACACATCGAATCCGCCCCCGCTGCCCAGATCGAGCACGACCTCGCCCGGCCTGAGCGACGCCAGGGCCGTGGGATTCCCGCACGAGAGGCCCATATTGGCGCCCTCGGGCAGAGCCGCCAACTCGGCCTCGCTGTAGCCGACCGCCTCCGCCACGCGCCGGGCCGAGCCGGAACCGCAGCAGGAGGCCGGTCCGCAACCGCAGGATCCGCCCGCCTTGGCGATGGCGCCGTAGCCTTCGCGCACGGACTCGCGGATCTGTTCCTTCTTTTCAGGATCGGGGCTTCGTTTCATGGGCTTTTTTCCTTTCATCCGATAATGACGCGGGCGGCATTTCTACGAAGGCGTGGATTTCGTCGCGCACGCGGCGATAGTTGCCAGGCGCCTCTTCTTCGTTCGCGGCACCCCGCGCCAGCGCGGGCGGATCGTCGATGCCGACATGCGCGACCCTGGCCAGGCCGGGGAAGCGCGGGCAAGGCCGCGGACCGTGACCGCGTAATTAAATCACGGATTTTGTTTGGTGATGGCGATCGCCACGTCGGCGGGCAGCGCCAGCCCCGCCGCCACCTGCATCCCCTTGAATATGCCGCCGGCCCTGGCAT
>JAMCWS010000304.1 GCA_023480605.1 bacterium | reverse complement strand
GGCCATCGTCGAATGGGGAGCCTGCGAGCGCCAGCGGACGGTGACGGCGAAAGTTGGCGAACTGGTCGCCCGGGCGCAGGCCGCGCGCGTGGAGTCGCCGGCCATTTTCGTCGTCGGGCCGGTCGTCGGCCGGCGCGATTTAATCAAGTGGCTCGAGGAGCGTCCGGTTTCGCAATCGGAGGATCGCGACGCCGCGGGCCAGGATGCGGGGCAACCCGCGCCGACCGCCTCCTGACAATCCCTCTTCGTTGTCTTGTCTTTGATCTTTCCTATGCCAAATCGGGACCGTCCAGTTTCGGGGGCTTGGGGATCGAAAAGACGGGATCGATCAGGGGGCATTGGATTTCCAGCGAACCTTCGTGGGTGGTTTCATGAACCGCCCGCACGGCGGCGGCGACATCGCGGAAGAAATGATCCGCGCCGATCCGTTCGTAAAGGCCGGTGCGCTTCAACACGTCCATGACCGAGTCGTTCAGGCCGCTGAAGGAGATGCCGTATCCGGCCTCGCGCAGCCGGGCCACCAGGAGTGAAAGCATGTCTTCGCCGGAGGCGTCGATCATGTTGATGCCATTGCCCACGATCAGGATGTGGCGGACGTGGGGCATCGTGGCGACACGCTCCAGGATCGCCTCCTCCAGGTAATTGACGTTGGCGAAAAAAAGCGAGCCATTAAAACGGATGACCGCGATGCGGCGGCACAATTGCAGTCCGTGGCGTTCGGCACTGCGAAAGGCGCCGTCGGGATGCTTGGACAGGAGGGCGATCTCGGGTTTCATGTTGCCCAGCAGAAAGAAAGAGATGGTCAGGAGGACGCCGATCAGGATGCCCCATTCCAGATAGGGAGCGAAGGTCAGCGTGGCGACGAAACTGACGACGGCGATCAGACCGCAACTGCGCTGCGTCCGCCAGTGGTGGACGAACCCCCTGACGTTGACCAGCCCCAGGACGGCCATCATGATGATCGCGGCCAGCACCGACTGGGGAAGGTAATAGAGCAGGGGCGTGAAGAACAACAGAATCAGAACCACCACGCAACTGCTGAAAACGTTGGACAGGCCCGTGGCGCCCCCCGCCTGCAGGTTCACGGCCGAGCGGGAAAAGGAACCCGAAGTGGGATAACTCTGGGCGAACGAGCCGACCAGGTTGGCGAGGCCCTGGCCCATCAGTTCACGGTCGGGATCGATGTGTTGGCGCGTGCGCGCCGCCATCGCCTTGGCGATCGAGATCGCTTCCATGAAGCCGAGGAGCGAGATGACCACGGCCGCCAGAGCCAGTTGGAGCACGATCGAGGATTCGATGCGCGGCACGGCCAGGCGCGGCAGACCGGCGGGGACACGACCAACCACGTCGCCGCCGCCGTTTAAGGCGATCGCGCCGGCATCGAGGCGGCCCGTGCCCACCTTGATCCGCCAGACGCCCTCTTCCGCCGGATCGTCGGAGGAACCCCAAACAACGAATCGATCGACGCCGCCGGGCGTCTGAACGCGTTGAAGAAGACAGGCGCGCAGGATGCGGCGCAGATCGCGCAGCTTGCGATTGAGTTCGGCGGCGTGCAGCTTCGCGATTGCAAGCTCGGCCTTGGGCCTCATCGCCTCGGCGGAGCGCCCGCCCTTCTCGCGCTCGGCCTTCCGTATTTGTTCGCTCAGGGCGAATTGGTCGGCCGCGGCCCGCTCGATCTGGCCGAGAGTTTCGTTGTAACGCGCGACGTCCTCGCGGACGGCGGGCGCCTCGATGCGGGCGACCGGCACGGTGACGTGACGTTCGAAACCCGCGTAATACGAGATCAGCGTCGTCACGGTCACCGCCACGAGAACGTTGGGAACTCTCGGCAGGTAACGCTTGAGACCGATCATGAGCAGGAAGGCCAATGCGGCCAGAGCGAAGGTGGGCCAGTGGGTGTAGGCCACGGCGGAACGCGCGATCTCCATCAGCATCTGGTATTGATAACCGTCGCTATCCACATAAACGCCGAAAATTTTCGAAAGCTGGGAGGTGGCGATGATCAGGGCAGCGGCGTTTGTAAATCCATTGACCACCGGGTGCGACAGCAGATTGATAATCAGGCCGAGCCGCAGAAAACCCAGGGCTAATTGAAACACGCCGACCAGGAAGGCGAGCAAAATGGCGTAGCCGACGAATTCGGGGCTGCCCGCCGCGGCCAGGGGCTGCAGCGCGGCGCAGGTCATCAGCGAAACGACCGCGACAGGTCCGGTGGCGAGTTGGTGGCTGGAGCCGAACATGGCCCCGACGATCGGCGGCAGGAAGGCCGCATACAAGCCATAATAAACCGGCAGGCCGGCCAATTGGGCGTAGGCCATCGACTGGGGGATGAGGACAAGGGCGACGGTGAGGCCGGCGACGAAATCCGCCTTCAACTGGTGCAAAGAATATTCTTCGAACCAATTAAGAAAAGGCAGGGCGCGCCGGATGGGCCTGGGGATGCGGCGGATTTTGATGCGTCGGGGCATGGAGCCGATGGTTGCCTTTCATTGCGTGTCAACCAACAGATCGACGAACCCCCCGTCGTTCCGGAGGAGGCTGTCGAGCCGGTGTATATTGCGCCGGGCTCGAACATAACCGATCATGCCCACGGCGATTGTGACCAGACTGTTAGCGATCAGGGCACAGTCGAAAATGCTCCACCAGGAGATGCCGAAGTACCGGAATAAGACCACGCCGAGGGTGACGAACGCCAGTCCGGTGCGGATGAAAGCCAGGCACGTGCGCTGGCGGGCCAACTCATTACGCTGATAGGCCAGCCTGGTGCGCGTGCGCGAGTGGATGGTGCGCGTCGTCGCCAGGTGGTTGCGCGTCTCGGCCAGGCGGGTGCGGCGGGTGGACAGCGCCGTGCGGTCTTCGGCCAGCACGGTGCGCCGATTCGCCATCTCGGTGCGGACGACGGCCAGATCGGTTCGCTGGCCGGCCAGGGTGGTGTTTTCGCGCGCCAATTCCGTGCGGATGCTGGCCAGTTCGGTGCTGCGCGTGGCCAGGCGGGTTTGCTCGCGGGTCAGGGCGGTCCGTTCCTGCGCCATGCCGGTCTGGCGTTCGGTATGGTTGGCCGACACGGCGGTGACCCGAAGCAGATGGTCGCTCGTTTCGGCGGAGTGGTGCAGATTGGCGTCGGCGTCCTGGGCGATCCGGACGAGGGTTTCGTCGGCGTCGGCCGCGCGGTCGAGCAGAAGACGGATGCCTTGCAGAAAGCCGTTATAGTCGATTCTCTTGTTGCCATCGTAGGACATCGGACTACCCCTTTCACATCGGCGCCATCGGCGTATTGGCCGAATGCGATGACCGGTCAACACGAAAAACCCGACGTGGCGCTCGCCGGGTTGGAAGGGCCGGTTCGACGCTCCCGCGGCCATCGATTCCGCTATCTGAGATAGGAATCGAAACTCACCGCGTAACCGGTTTGATACTCCACCGCCCCGACGCCCTCGACGCCGCCGGCGAGTTCGACCGCCCGGGCCATGTCGCCATCGTCCAGGCACGGACCCACAAGCGCCACCTTGCCGCCGCGCGCGCGCGCCCTGATATCCCGGTTGAGCAGGGAGGAATCGACGGCCAGTGCCGCGTCGATCCGGGCGGCCAGATAAAGATCATCGAGCGCGCGAATATCCTCGGGTGAGGGGGTGAAGCTTTCCTGTTTCAGAGTCTCGGCGACCATGGCGCAGATTCCGTTCAACGTAAGGCGCTCGAGTGAGAAGCAGGCGTCGTAGAGTTTGGGGTCGCGGATATCCGTTCCATACATGAAACGCGCCCAGCGGACTCGCTCCTCGTCCTCGCGCAGCACGGCCTCGCGGGCGTCCGCTTCGGAAAGGTCCAAACGTTCCATCGCGTTTTTCGTGCGGAGGGGCATGGGTGCGTCGACCCTGATGCGCAGGCACCATTTGAGATCGGCCACGAGCAGGTGGCCGGCGTGGCCGTGATAGACCAGATTGCCCTGGCGGATGAAGCGCAGCAGCGCCAGCCGCATGAGGATAAGATACGGGCGGCGGCAGTGGCTGAATTGCTCATAGGCGCGCGTGGCGGAATGAATGGACTGGAGAACCTTCTGGGCGTATTCCCCCTGGGCATCGACGGTCCGCACCAGATCCTCGCGGCATACGCACCGGAAAGCCAGGTGGTCGCGAAGGCAGTGGGCGAGGGCCTGGCCGCCGGTCATGGAACCGCGCGATATGAGCACCACCTGCATTTACATAACCTCCCGGGTTCCACTCGGGGGTATCGGACCGCCGTTTACGCGGCGGAAATCGCGACGAGCGCCTTGAGATCCTTATCCAGATCGTACGGGGTCAGTTGCATCAGCCATCCCTGACCGTAGGGATCCGCGGCCAGAAGCCCGGGATTGACGATCGCCTGGCTGTTGACGGCGGCGACTTCGCCGGAGACGGGAGACCAGAGCCAGGCGGGGACGGCGCTGTCGTCGGCGGTCAGTTTGCCGAAACAGCCGCCCTGAACAACCTCGTCTTTCTCATGGGCCAGGTCGACCGCCTGAATGGCGCCGCAACAATGCAGCCGGAAGGGATGCACGCCCACGAGCACGGCGCTCGGGCCGATCCGGCGCGCCCAGGTCTGGCGGCGGATGGCGTATGTATCGCGCGGAGGCCTGGGCAGGATGGAGGGATCGATCCGCCCGCCGCGCAGGGCGCGCTGGACCGAGGTTCTCAACTCGGCGATCGTAAAAGGCTTCGGCAGGTAATCCATGGCCCCCAGGCCGAGCGACTCGAGGCTGCTTTCGATGCCGGCGTAGCCGGTGATGATGACCAGGGGGATGGTGATGCCGAGGGCGTGCATTTGCCGAAGGAGGTCCGTTCCCGTGCGTTCGGGCATCATCAGGTCGGAGACGATCAGATCGACGCCTCCGGTTCCGATGCGTTCCATCGCCTCGCGGCCGTTCAGGAAAGACTCAACGCGATAGCCTTGGCGCTGGAGCACCTTTTCGACGCTTCGGCAAACGGCGATCTGGTCGTCGATGACGAGAATCGTTTGTTGATTTGCCATCTTACCCGATTCCATCGGCAGCCTCAGACATAGGGCAATCGAATGATGAACCGCGTGCCCTTGGCTTCCTCGCTCTGGACGTCGATGATCCCGTGATGCAGCTCGACAATACGGTGGCACACGGACAAACCCAGTCCGGTTCCCTCCCCCGACTTCTTGGTCGTAAAGAAAGGATCGAAAATTTTCGAGATGATGGAACGCGGGATGCCGTGGCCGGTGTCTTCGATCGTGAAGGAGACGCACTGGTCGCCACAGGCGGCGACGGCCACCTTGAGCGTTCCCCCTTTGCTCATCGCTTGAATGCCATTGAGCATCACGTTGAAGAGCAGTTGCATGATCTGATTTTCGTTGACGCGGCAGTGAAGGGGCTCCGGCGGCACCTGCATGTCGATGCTCACCTGGTTAAGCGTGGCGTAATTACGGATCAGGGCGGCGGCGTTTTTGAGAATGGCGCCGGCGTCGCAGAGTTTTCGGCCGATGCCTTCGCCGCGCGCGAAAGTCAACAATTGGCTGATGATATTGCGACAACGGATGACCTCATCGTTCACGATCTGAAGCGATTCGTGGGTCGGGCTCTTGGGATCGAGATCCTCCAGTGCCAGCTCCACGTTGGTGAGGATGACGGTCAGAATCAGCGCGCCGATCATTACGATGCCGGCGGCCATTCTGCCCAGCGACGAAAGTTTCTCCTCCCGCAGGATGTCTTCCTCGCCGCGGGGGAGTTCATGGCGGGTCAATTGCTCGCGGATGGTGCTCAACTCCACGTTTTTCTGCCGGCTGCGCTCGGTGACCGAGATGGTCATATAGAGGGCCAGAAGCAGGGCGGAAGTAAGAACGAACAGACGGCTGAAGACATACAGGTTGGGATGGGTCATCCGCTCCAGGGGAATGATGCCCAGACTCCAGTGGCCGAGGAGACCGGCGTGTTCCATCAGAATCAGCGCGCCGATCATTACGATGGCCAGGCCCGTCTGGATCGTCGCCTCCCACCGGCTTAGCAATATCGCGGAGATGATGGTGTGGAAAACGTAATAGAGTTTGAACGGGCTTTCGATGCCGCCGGAAAAATGGAGAAGGATCGTCAGGCTCATGAAATCCAGGAATATCTGCAGATTGGCGATGACGCGAAGGGCGTTGATGCCCCTGCTGTGATGAAGCAGCACGGCAAAGAAAACATTATAGGCCAGAAGGACGGCGGTCGTGATGTAAAGGCCGGTGAAGTTGGTCTGCAATTTGAGGTCGCGGGCAACCACGGTGGCGATAATCACGCCGGCGACGGCCACCAGTCGCAGGCAAATCAACCACCAAATGCCGGAACGAAGCTCGCGAATGTCGCCCAATGTCTTCATTGGATCGCCCGCTACACTGAGTTTCTACTGCCTTGCCGACGCATCGTCGCGTTGGGTTCCATGACCGTGGGGGCCTGGCCCCCCGCCGCCCGGAGACAGCGTCCGCGGTTTTGAGCCGCCGCGGTGATCTGACGGCGAAATCGCCTTTACACTGATGTCGGTTACATCCCCTTGAATGGATTGGGCCCAACCGATTCGATCGTCTCCATGAACTCGGCGATGAGACCGGGCAAGCGGTCGTATTCGGTCAGGGCCAGTTGTTCCAGGCGCACCCGTTCGGATTCGAGCGCCATGCTGTTGAGTGCTTCCTGGATGTTCGCGCTGCGCGTATTCATGAGCTCGCTGCCCTTGATGAAGTGGCACTGGTAGTCGTCCCCGTACTTGCAGCCGATCATCAGGATGCCGTCGAAACCGCGCGACAGGGCGTCCTTGATCCAGACCACGTTGATCGAACCGAGGCAACGCACCGGGATGATGCGCACGTGGGGGCTGTAACCGAGGCGGTGCGCGCCGGCCAGATCGAAGGCGGGATAGGCGTCGTTTTCGCACACCAGGACGAGGACGCGCGGCTTTTCCTCGTCCTCGTCGGGGATCTCGACGGCCTTGATCATCGAGCCGATGATGTCGACGCTGTAGTTGGCGAAGCCGACGATGCGCTCGGGGCATGCCCCCATGCAGATGCCGCAACGGCGGCAGCGATTGGGATTGGGCTTGGGCGTGCCCTTAACGTCCTCGTCGAGTGCGCCGAAGGGGCACTCCTCGGTGCAGCGTTTGCACTGGGTGCAGCGCTGGAGCTTGAAATCGGGGAAGCTGAGGTCGCCGGCGCGCGGATGGACGGCCGCGCCGCGCGACAGCATCCCGATGCTTTGGATGGCCTTAAGCGCGGCGCCGGCGGCGTCGGAGGCCACGGCGGCGGAGTCCATTGGCTGGCGAACGCAGCCGGCCGCGTAAATGCCCGTGCGTCGCGTCTCATATGGGAAACAGATGAAATTGGAATTGGGGAAGCCGTACTGATTCGTCGGCAGGTCCGGCCCCTGGCGGTAATCGAGGCCGAGAATTTTCGCGTCGAGTGTCGTCGGCACCATGCCCGTGGCCAGAACGACCAGGTCGGCGGGCACCCGGACCTCCTCGCCCCAGGTGAGCCAGTCGCGCACGCGCACGCACAGCGGATAATCGTCCGCGCCGCTTGCGACGGCGGCTTCGACGGCCGGCGGGTCCTCGGTGCGGTAGCGCAACAGCGTCACCTCGTCCTGGACGTTGCGCAGGAAAGTTTCGCTCTGACCCGGCGTGCGCATGTCCTTCATGAGGATGTAGACCTGCGCGTCGGGATTGGCCTCGCGGACGTAAAGCGCCTGCTTGAGCGTAGTCAGGCAGCAGGTCGCGGAGCAATACTGGAGATGAGCGGAGTCGCGCGAGCCGGCGCACTGGATAAAGGCCACGCTGCGCACGGGCTGGCCGTCGGAGGGGCGGACGATCAGGCCTTCGCGCGCCATGCGCTCCAAATCCTCGTGCGTGACGACGTCGGGCGACAGGCCATAACCCAGATGCGCGAGACGTGAGGCGTCGTAGGGCCGGGCGCCGGTGGCCAGGATGATCGCGCCGACGCGCGCTTCGATCGCGCTTCCGTTCTGCGCGATGGTCGCCTGGAACTGGGTCGGTTGCCCGGCGATCTTTTCGATACGGGCCGAAGTCAGGACGCGGATGGCGGAATTGCTCCGGACTTCATCGACAAGCGACCGAACGGTGGTCGGCTGATTCTTCTCGTAAGGCGGCCGGCGCGGTGTGTCGCGATGCTGGCGCGCCATCCAACCACCCAGCTCGCCGTCCTGCTCGACGAGCAGGACGGCGTGCCCGAGCCGGGCGCAGTGAAGGGCGGCCTGGAGACCGGCCTCGCCGCCGCCGACGACCAGGATCGCGTCTTCGGCTTCGGGAAGCACGAAAGGTTCGGGAATGGCGCTCTTGCGCGCCTTGACGACGGCCATGCGCATGACGTCGAGCGCCAGCGCCTGCGTGTCTTCGGCATCCTCGTCGGCGCCGCGGCGCCAGGCGACCAGTTCGCGCAGATTGGCGCGTTCGACAATCGCTCCGGAGTCGAAGGCGAAGACGTCGGTATTGAGTCGGCCGGAACAGGCGCCGATGACGATATTGCCGGCGGGGGCGGCCGCGGCGTCGCTACGGATGCGGGCGACCATTTCTTCGCCGCAAAGGCATGGATGAACGAGGCATTCGGCGGGTTTGAATTCCTTTTTCAAGCCCGCGGCAAGCCCTTCCATGTCGACACACCGGCCGATATCGCAACCGCCGCACAGATATATCCGAGTATTGCCTTCCATAAAACTACCGCCTCATTGAACCGATGGCTTCCAGAACGGCGCCCGTGGCGTCCTGAATGGCCGACGCGACGTCGACGGGGCCCTTGGACAGGCCGGCGGGTACGACGCCCCGCGGCTGGGCGTCGCGCGTGCAGAATCCGTATTCGTCGTATTGCAGGTCCAGCGGTACGGCCCCGCGCGCGTTGGGCACCATGCCGGTGGCCAGAACGACGAGATCGGTTTGGAGCTGCAGCTTGCCGCCGCCCATGATGTCTTCGACTTCGAGTTGGAGATTGCCGGTGGCCGGGTCTTCCTCAACGCGGGCTACCTTGCCTTTTTTCAAGACCACTTTGTCGTCGCGCTCGACCTGGAGGAGGAAATCCTCGAAGAAGCCCGGCGTCCGCAGGTCGATGTAGAAGATATAGACCTGGGCGTCGGGGTTTTGCTTGCGCAGATAGGTGGCCTGCTTGAGCGAGGCCATGCAGCAGACGCCGGAGCAATATGGCAGGTGGTTCATGTCGCGCGAGCCGGCGCATTGGACGAAGGCCGCCGTCCGGACCGGTTTGCCGTCGGAAGGGCGGAGTATCCGGCCGTGCGTCGGGCCGCCCGGCGCCGCCAGCCGTTCCATCATCACATTGGTGATGATGTTGCGCGAGGCGCCGAAACCGAGGTTCGCGATCAGGGAGGCGTCGTAGGGCGTCCAGCCGGTGGCGAGGATGATCGAACCGACCGAGAGTTTCATCGTTTTGGCCGTCATCGTCAGATCGACGGCACCGTAGGGACAGGCTTCGGCGCACTTGGCGCAGCCGGGGGGGCAAAGCGAGCGTTCGACGACGTACCAGGAAGGCAACGCCATCTCATGGGGGGCATGAATGGCCGGCGCTTCGCCCAGGCCATAATCGAACTGGCGCGGGCGGCGCACGGGGCAGGCCGGCTCGCAAAGGCCGCAGGCCGTGCAGCGCTCGTTCACGAATCGCGGCTGCAGGTTGAGTGTGACTTCGAAGGCGCCGGCCTCGCCCGAGACCGACGCGACCTCGGCCAGCGTCAGGATCTTGATGCGGTCGTGGTTCTTGCGAATGCGCTGGTAATTGATCTCGAGTCCGCAGGCGGGCGGACAAAGCTTGGGAAAATACTGGTGCATCTGGGCGACGCGGCCGCCCAGCGAGGCCGTCCGCTCGACCACATAGACTGTGCAGCCCATCTCGGCGGCCTCGACGGCGGCCGTGATGCCGCTGATCCCGCCGCCCAGCACCAGGATGGCGTCGGAATGGGATTGCCCATTGACCTGATTCATCGCGGCACCCCCGCCTTGGCGCGGTATGCCTGCGCCACTTCCTCCCGGACCTTCAACGTGGGTTCGCGCCAGAGGGCAAATCGGATCCACTGGAATCCAAACTCCATCAGAGCCTCGTCGTCGGTCCGGATGGCCTCGATCACGGTGTCGGGGATTTCAAACATGTCGGCAAACTTGGTGCCGAACACGAAGCGGCTGAAGCGGTCCAGGTCGTAGCAGACCATGAAAAGCATATCGAGGGCTTCGGGCGTAAGCTCGCCCTGGCCGCTCAACCGCTTGTCCTGGACGATGGCCTGAAACGAGCGGCCGGCGCGGTCGTAATCCGCGACGCCCTGATCATCGAGCCACTGGGCGATGGTCCAGGCCTGGGGGGAACGAACGCCCTCGCAGATCTCGTCCCGCATCATGAAATAGAATGTTTTCTCCTGGCTTTCCTCGGATGGGGGAGCCGCCCGCCCGACGGGAAACATGCGGCAGGCCCAGGGGCGGTCCTTGTAGACGCCGCAGCCCTCGCCGGGCTTCAGGAACGGGCAGGTCAGTTCGGGGTCGTCGGCCATCTTCAGCAGGACGATGGGGTACTTCAGTTTCCGGCTGAATGGGATGACGCAATAGCGGTCGAGGAAATCCTCGGATGACATGCCGACGGCCTTTTTGAGGCGAATGATGTCGTCCAGGTCGTAGCAGACCATGAAAAGCATATCGAGGGCTTCGGGCGTAAGCTCGCCCTGGCCGCTCAACCGCTTGTCCTGGACGATGGCCTGAAACGAGCGGCCGGCGCGGTCGTAATCCGCGACG
>JAMCWS010000318.1 GCA_023480605.1 bacterium | reverse complement strand
TCGAGTAGAAACCGTTCGGTTCGTGGATTGTGCATCGGCTTGTAAATCAGGCCGATCTTGCCATAAGCCTGGGCATACCACGCCGCCATCCACTCCCAGTTGCCCATGTGGGCGCTGGCGAAAATGAAGCCGCGCTCTCCGGTCCGGAGCGACTCGATTCGGGCGCGGTCGCCGGGAGTGATCTCCACCGCCGCGGCAATCTGCGCGGGCGTGGCGCGGCGCAACCGGGCCATTTCGAGGGCGAACAGCAGGCCGTTGCGGTAAATTTCGCGCACCAACCGCCGCCGTCCCGAGCCGTCAAGGTCGCCGAACGCGACGGCCAGGTTATCGTCGAGAACGCGCCGCCGGAAAGACGAAACGGCCGATAAAAACGAGGCGCCCCGCCGCGCCACCCCCTCGTGCCAGGCGGGCGGAATCCGCCCCAGAACGGCCGCCGCCGCCCGCAGACCCAGGTATTCGGCCTCGTGTGCCGCCCAGCGAACCACAGGAGGCCGTTTCCGTCCGCGTGCGCTCATGGCAAAAACCGCCGCCGAATGATGTGGCGATGCCGACCCAGTCTCATTCCTTACCCACCCCGGCCGGCGATCCTCTCGGATTCGGTCCGGAGTGGCGGGCGAGGGCGCGTCAAGCATCGTGTCCGGCCCGAGCGGCCATGATCATAATGCAGGCGTCATGAATGACGCGCAAGCCCAACTGATCGGCGCGCGCGAGGATTTCGGGTGATTCCGCCCCCGGCTGAAGCCACAGCCGTCCGACCCCGGCCGCCCGGGCTTCGTCGACGACTTTCAGGCCCTCGGCGGGCGGCACCACGAGCACGGCCAACGCTGGCGTTTCGGGACAAGCCGCCAGCGAGGGGTAGGCGAGGTCGTCCTCGATCGTCCCGGCACGGTGATTCACGGCAAAGACGAGCCAGCCGCGGCCACGCAGATACCTGTAGACGATATTACCATACTTGGCGCGGTCGGCCGACGCGCCGACCACCGCGATGGGACGCGCGGCAAGGAACTCGCGTTGAAGGGCATCCATGGGCGAGGGTCCGCTTCAGGCTTCAAACACTTCGGGCAATGGCAGGCTGTTGGCGTCCACTTCGAGGCGCTCGCGCACTATGCCGGCCTCGGTGGCGCCCAGGATCGTGAAAACCGTGTTGAGCCGCGTCACTTGGAAAAGACGCAACTGAAACTCGGTGGGGGCGAGCAGTTGGAGCAGTTGTTTGTTCTTGCGGGTGGTCATGTGGAGGCCAACCAGCACCCCCAGGCCGGCGCTGTCGATTTCGGTCAGACCGGCCAGGCACAAGTGGACGGTCTTGACCGTGGCGTCGAAGGACGGGAGGAGTTGGTTTTTCAAATCATCGCAATTCTGCATGCGCAGAACGCCGCTTAGAACGACGAGCAATTCGCCGTCTTTTATATAGGCTTTAAGCGTACATGATTGGTTTGGGGCCGGTGACATAAGGCGATCTCTTCATTCACGTGATGACCGGGCGGCGCCCGTATTGCTTAGATGCTGCTCAGTTTCGCCAATGCCTCGATGTGTTTACGAGCCCGGGTGGCGTGTTTTTCGTCGCTTGACTGGAGGCTGTATTCCAGCACCTTATTCCAGGTCTCGCGCGCCTGCGGATACCACTCGGGGCGCTTTTCGTAAACGATGCCCAGGTTGTTGAGGGCCGTCAGGTTCCCGGGCTCCATGTCGAGTGCACGCTGATAGTAGTCGATAGCCTTGTGGTAATCCCCTTGTTTGATGAATTCCACGGCGTCGATGCACCATTGCTTCACTTTTTGCTGGCTTTCGTTGTCCTGAGCCTCGGGCTCGTCGACCTGGGTCACGTTGGATTGCGGCAGCGGCTCATACGAAACCTCGGTGTTGAAGTTGCGTTGGGAAATATCCTTGCTGTCGCGCCAGAGGCAGTATTCATCCCGTTGCAGGGCCGTGCGCACCAGATCGGCCTCGGCGCCGGCGCGAACCTCGAAAATTGTATCGAGCTTGGAGACGCGAAAGACATCGGCGATGCGCGAGGGCGCCGCCAGAAAGGCCAGCCGGGTGTGATTCTTGTTGGCCGACATTTTCAGGCCCACCAGCACCCCCAAGCCCGCGCTGTCGAGGAACGACAACTCGGCCAGGTAAAGATACAACTGGTCGACCTTGGTGTTGAACAGGCTGGTCAGGCGCGTTTTGGCTTCCTGGCAATACTGGAGAACGAGCCGGCCGCGCAGGATGACAAATAATTCCCGCTCTTTTCGATAGGCGTCGATTTCGAAATCTTTAACCATGAAAGCGCCCCATCAACTCGTTGAACATTCATGGAGTCGCGGCGCCGGCCGCCGCCGTCGTTGCGGTCGAGGCCGCGTCGCCCGCCGCCGGTTTCGGCCCCGACCCGCTCTGCCCGGTCTCGGCCAGCAGGCTTTGCACGGTGTCCTGGGTGTTGAAAAGTTTGGGAACGAAGATAAAGCTGGGCGTCACCTCCAGATCCTGAAGGGCGGGGTTGCTCTGCGAAAGCGACCGCACGACGAGCCGGTCCAATTCGGCCAAGGGATTATCATGCAGCACGTTGTAAAGGTAGGTCCAATTGACCGTATTGTCGGCCACGTAAGACAGTTTGATAAGCACCACATAGCCGATGTCGGTGTCCTTGGGGGTGGCATCGATCATCAGCGCGGCCTTATCCTCGGCCGTCAGGGCTGACGTCGACGTGGTCGCCGGACCGCTCCTGATGCCCAAGGCGGCGTTCCACTCGGGCGAACCCGGCTTAACCCCCTTGGCCGCCAACTGGGCTTCGAGTTGGATGCGCTTGTCGAAATCCATTTCCCCGCCTTCGGCGCCCCCGCCGCCGGCCGCGGCGCCTCCGCCCCCCTCCGCCGCCTCGGTGGTGCTTGCCTGCGCCTCGAGTTGCCGGTCGTCGCCGCCGAGCATGGCGATGTTGACCTCGGCGTCGCCGCTGCTCAAAGCGAGTTTGTCCTGCGCTTCGAGGAAGCCGTAGGCGCGCAGAACGACGTCGGTGATTTCCTTCACTCTCGTCTTGACGGCCAGATCGAGCAGGCTGTTGAGATAGCGCAACTGCTGGTAGAGGAAATACATCTTGGTTTCCGCGGCGCCTTTCATCTCCGCGCCGGGCAGGTCGATCTCGAGCAGGCGGAAAAGCCGTTGCGGCGTCAATTGCTCCATGTTGATCAGCAGGGCGCGGTCGGTCGGAATCTGCTTTAAAATCAAGTTGGCCACCGCCAGCCGGTAAATCAGGGGCACGAATTCGCCTTTTCGGGCCAGGAATTTGACCCGTTGCACGTTCAGCCCCATTTGATACAGATCGTATTCGTATTGCTGGCGAATCAGGTTCTGAGACGCCGGGTTGGTCAGGTTGAGAAGGGTCGCCTTGTTGCCCGCCACCCGCTTGAGCTGGTCCCACAGGGGTTGGCCCTGCATCTGCGTCATCGCCGTGGGAAGCTGGGTGGGGATGGCCCAGCCGGTGGCGCCGGCCCCGAGGAAAGTCATCCTGGTGGTGGGATTTTCCACGAAGCCGCGCAGCCGTTCGATTTCGTTTAAAACGAGCACGATTTGCTTGTCGAGCTTGGCCTGACGGAATTCCTCGTACTGGGTCTTTTTGACCTCTTCTTGTTTGTCGGCAGGGGTGTTGGGGGGCAATTCGAGTTTGGCGTCGGCCTGGGAAGGCACCAGGAAAACGTCAGGCTCCGTAAGGTCGAGTTTCTGAAGGCCGCCGGTCAGTTGCTGCAACAATCGGGTCGTTTCAGCGTTAAACGTTTTCAGGGTCTCGGGATTGGTTCGCTTGAAGGAGGCAACTTCGCCGGCCGCGGCGTCGCGGGCCTCCTTTGCTTCCCTATAAGCCTGCAATTTGGGTCTGAAGATCGTCATGTGCAACACAAAGATGGCGCCGATGGCGACGACCGCCCCAATGACGATTTTTTCGCGTTTTCCGATTGTCATTGCATTACCGCCTATCCGCAGGACTTCTTCGCGAATTGCCTGCAAGCGCTTTTCGTTATTAGGTCTCGATTTGGCCGGGCCTGTCAACTGGAAATGCTTGGCTTAAGTCCCAATTCGAGCAATTGCTGGATGTCCTTGCGCCACCGGGGATGGACCTTGACCCGCAGGTCCAGGTAAACGGGCCGCTGGCAGAGATTTTCGATCTCGGCCCGGGCGGCCTGGCCGATCTTTTTGAGCATTGCCCCCCCCTTGCCGATGATGATCGGCTTGTGGGCTTCGCGCTCGGTCAGAATCGTAATTCCGATATAGATTTTCTCGCCCCGGTCCTCGTCGAAAATGTCGGTGAAGGTCGCCAAGGCGTAAGGAATTTCCTCCCCCAGATACCGGAACAGCTTCTCGCGCACCATTTCGGCCGCCAGAAAACGCAAATCCCGATCGGAAAGCTGGTCCTCGTCGAAAAGGGGCGGGCCGACGGGCAGCGCCTCGCGCAACGCATCGACCAGCGCCCCCACGCCGCGCCCGGTCTTGGCCGAAATGCCCAGAACCTTGACATAATCGAGGCCCTCGCCCTCGGCCGGAAACATCTTGCCGGGAACGCGGTCAATCTTGTTCCAGACGAGCCAGACCGGCCGTTTTGTCCGGCGGATCATCGCCCGCACGGGCGGATCGGCCGGATCGCCGGGCCGCCGGGCGTCGCGCAGGTGTAGAATGATGTCGCAATCCTTTAGGCTCTGGGCGGCCGTCTCCATCAGGGCCGTGTTGAAGGCGTCGCGCGGCTCGAGGATTCCCGGGATGTCCACCAGGGCCATCTGCATCGTCGCGTCGGAACGGATGCCGCAGAGGCGTTCGCGCGTGGTTTGCGGCCGGTCCGAGACAATCGAAATTTTCTGGCCCACCAGCCGGTTGACCAGGGTGCTCTTGCCCACGTTGGGCGCCCCGGCAAGGCCGACGAAGCCCATCTTGTGCGTCGGATTGGTCTCGGTGGATGGATACCGATTCATGCAACCTCCGTCGCGGCCAGCAGGCGTGCTTCTTCGCACGTCATCCGCCGGGCCTGGCGATCGGTCGCGTGGTCGTGTCCGAGCAGGTGGAGCAGCCCATGGATGATCAACCGGCGCAGGTGGGCGGCCGGATCGATCCCTTCGCTCCGCGCAGCCTGTCGAACGGTCGGCAATGCGATGACGATGTCGCCCACCGCGCCCGGCGGCGGCGCCTGGCCGGGCCGCAACTCGTGCAGCGGAAATGAAAGGACGTCCGTCGGACGGTCGATGTCGCGCCAGCGCCGGTTGATTCGGCGGATGATGACGTTATCGCACAGCAGAAGGCTCAACTCATGCCCGGCGTTCAATCCGGCCGCGCGAGCCGCGTGCCGCAAGGCCGCCAATGCCTCCCGTTCCATCGTCGGGGCGTATAATCCCAGCCGGCCCCGCCGGTCGGTCAGGATGCGGGGGCCGGCCCTCATGGACGGGGCGCGGCGGGCGCCGGGATGCCCGGGGCCGGTCCGGCGGAGGCCGCCGGCGCGACTGGCGCGGTCTCCAGCGTCCCCGTGGTCGGCGTTGCCGTCAACGTTCCGGTGGTGAATGCCAGCGGCAAGGTGCCGGTGGTGGGGGCCGTCAACGTGCCGGTGGTAGGGCCGGTCTGGGCCTTGGGATTGCGGATGGCCTGGATCCACTGGGCGGCCTGGGCGGCCCAGTTGGTGTTGGGGTAGTCGCGCATGATTTTTTCGAGCGTGGCGACGGCTTGCGGCGATTTCTTTTCACCCATCCAGGCTTCAGCCAGATTCAGCATGGCGTTGGGGCGCTGCCGGCTCGTGGGAAACTCGTCGAGGATGCGCTGGAGTGTGGCCCGCGTTCCGGCCCAGTCGCCGCGGAAACGTTGGACCAGGGAAAGCTGGAAGAGCAGTTCGCTTTTTTCCTCGGCGCCCAACGCCTTCTCGAACTGGCTGCGGAATTGCGCTTCGCTGGCGTCAAAAGATTTGCGCGCCAAATCCTCCTGGCCCATCTGCTTCTGGAGCCGGCCGACTTCGAAAATCAGGCTCGCTTTGAGGCTCGTGTCGGGATACTTGGCCAGATAGTCTTCGTAGACCTTGATGGCGGCCGGCAGGTTCTTCTGATGAACGTATATGGCTTCCATCATCTGGAGCGCGTTCAGATGCTGTGGACCCGACGGCCCCTGGTCGATGAGTCGGCGATCGATGGCCAGCGCTTTTTCGTCATCCTTGTTCAGGGCGTAAAGGTCCGAAAGCCGCAATTGATAGAAATATTTGATCTGCGGCGGGGCCGCCTTGAGGGTGTCGGACGTGGCCAGGGCCAGGTCGAGGGCCTTGCGGGGCTGCCCCTCCTGCACGTAGGAATATAGCTTCATTTCGAAGGCATTGTAGCCGGGCTCGGTCGCGGCCCCCCCTTCGGCCTTGATCATGTTGTCGAGTTCCTCGCGGGCCTTTTCATAATCCTTGTCCATCATGTAGCACGAGGCCAGGCCCCAACGTGCCTGACTGGCCAGAGGATCCTGGGGATATTGCTCCAGAAACTCCTTGTACTTGAGCTCAGCCCCGATGATATCCTGGCTTTCGGTCAGGCGCTGGGCTTCGGTCAGCATCTGATCGGGGGTTTGCTTGCGACAGGCCGTCAACGGGACCGACGCCGCCAGCGCCAGGATGAGGCACACACGCGCGAGAGTGGTCGTTGGTGAAGCGACGCGCATCGTTTGTTTTCTTTCGTCCGCCGGCCAGCCCGGCGGCGGACGGCCAGGGCGGTCCGGCAGGAGGCGGCGTGATGTTATTGGGCCGCGTGGGCAGACCAGTCGGCCGGGCGAAATCGCCGGCCGCGATGGCGTGGTCCACCCTCTTCGACGGCACGATCCGCTCAATTATCTTGATGTGAATCATCAATGTCAAACGCTTAGCGGCCCGCTATGAAGTGCCGATCGCACTCGTGATGGGAGGCGCGCTCGATCCGGCCAACCACGATGGAGACCACGAGGGCCGGAGCAACCGGGAAATCCCGGCTCATGAATATGCTTGACGGCGTCGATAACGTTGGCATAAAAGATTGGGATAAGGTTTGCCGCCTGCCGCGTGCGGGGGGCTTGCCGGATGGTTCTTCGAGAACTCTGAAAGGCCGTGATGAGGAGTAGTAGGTTTGCGGGCGCGCCTTGAGAGAGCCGTCGGGTGGTGCGAGACGGTGGGCGCCGATTCCGAACTCGCCTCGGAGCCGCGCAAGGGAACGGCGGATCCATCGGATCCGGTTCAGTAGTTTGCGTCGATTGGTCCCCGTTAGAGGGCCTGAATGAGGGTCCTGATGCCTTTTCCGCGTCAGGCCGAATCAGGGTGGTACCGCGCCGCGGATGAATTTCCAAATCGCCCCTGAGCCAGATAACTATGGCTCAAGGGCGATTTGGTTTTTAGAGGGAAGGGAGTTCGCGACTCTCTTTCGGAATCGGGGTGTTACATATCCTCCGTGCCTTCGTGTCTTGATGTCTTTGTGTGATTATATTCGTTTTCACACCAAGACACGAAGGCACGAAGACGAAAGCCAACCGCACACGCCGTCATCGGGGGTATAACACGGAAATCCGAGGGTGCCAACCATGACCATCATCGTTTTCAGATCCTGCCTCTATTCGGTCGTCTCATTCAGTTTCTGGATTTCCTCCCGACTGTGTGGCCCCCTGGCGCCGGGCGCGCTTTTGGCGCGGTAATCCCAAATCGTTTACGCAACCTAACGCGATAATCTCGCTGCTGCAAGAAAGGCAGACAGTTCCATGAACGACAGCATACATAAAAATCGCATCATCATCTTCGACACGACGCTGCGCGATGGGGAGCAGAGCCCCGGCGCCAGCATGAACACCAAAGAGAAGATCGAAGTCGCCCATCAGCTCGCCCGCCTGGGCGTGGACGTGATGGAGGCCGGCTTCCCGATCACCTCGCCCGACGACTTCGAGGCCGTGCGCACGATCGCCGGCGAGATCGAGGGGCCGACGATCTGCGCCCTCGCCCGCGCCCTGGAAAAGGACGTGACACGCGCCGGCGAGGCCATCAAGCCCGCCAGGCGGGGGCGCATCCACACGTTCATCGCCACCAGCCCCGTGCATGTCGAAAAAAAACTGCGCATGACGCGCGCCGAGGTGCTGAAGAACGCCGTCGAGGCCGTGCGCCTGGCGCGCACCTACACCGGCGACGTCGAGTTCAGTTGCGAGGACGCCGGCCGCACCGACTGGGATTACATCGTCGAGGTGCTCGCCGCCGTCATCGAAGCGGGCGCCACGACGCTCAACATCCCCGACACGGTCGGCTACACCGTCCCCGAGCAGTTCGGCAACTGCATCAAATATATCCGTGAGAAGACGCCGGGGATCGACCAGTGCGTCATCTCGGTCCACTGCCACAACGACCTGGGCATGGCGGTGGCCAACTCGCTGGCCGGCATCCGCAACGGCGCGCGGCAGGCCGAGTGCACGATCAACGGCATCGGCGAGCGCGCCGGCAACGCCTCGCTCGAAGAGATCGTCATGATGCTCAAGACGCGCAAGGACTACTGGGGGTTGGAGACGGGGATCCGCACCGAGGAGATCTACCGCACCAGCCGCCTGGTGAGCCGCATCACGGGCATCCGCGTCCAGCCCAACAAGGCCGTCGTCGGCGCCAACGCTTTCGCCCACGAGGCGGGCATCCACCAGGCTGGCGTCCTGCGCGACCGCACGACCTACGAGATCATGACTCCGACCCACGTAGGCTGGCTCGGTGAGTCGATGGTGCTGGGCAAGCACAGCGGCCGCAACGCGCTGCGTCAGCGCCTGGAGTCGCTCGGCTTCGCCAGCCTCTCCAGTGAGGACATGGAGCGCGCCTACACGCGTTTCAAGCAGCTTTGTGACGTGAAAAAGGAGGTTTTCGACGAAGATCTGCTGGCCATCGTCGAGGACGAAATCCTGCAATCGACGGCCACCTACCGGCTGGTTGACATGGAAATCCAGGCCGGGATGGCGGCGCCGCCGCGCGTGCGCGTGAAGGTGGCCATTAGCGGCGCCGGTGCGGGCGAGGACGATATCCGAGAAGCCGAATGCGCCGAGGGCGACGGCCAGGTCGATGCACTCTACAAGGCGCTGGGCCAGATCGCCGGCGTCGACGTGAAGCTGCTCGATTACCAGATCGAATCGGTGACGGCCGGCCGCGACGCCCAGGGACGCGTTAAGGTTCGCATGACGATCGACGGCCACGAGGTCAAGGGCATGGGCATCGCGACCGACGTGATCGTGGCCAGCGTCCAGGCCTACCTGAACGCCCTCAACCGGCACGTGTTGCTCCAGCGCCTCAACGGCGCCGCCAAGGAGGTTACCCGCGGGCTGTGAGGGGGAGAAGCATTGGATTTGCCCAACCGATATCCGCCACGGCGGGTTACTTGGATTTGTTGCCTTCCGGCGCCGGCGCGGTTCCTTTGCTCTGCGTTTCTTCGGGCAGCCACTCGCCGCCTTTGTCGATGTTCTCGCGGGTGAAGAAGCGCGACCGCAGCGTCATTTCCTTCGGCGCTTTTCCGCTTTTGAGGATCTCGAGGGCCGTCTCGATCGCCTCGCGGCCGCCCGTGGGATACTCGAAGCAGACATTCAGGATGCCCTGCCTGACGTAGGCCTGGCCTTCCTGGGGCAGTCCGTCGATGCCGACGAAAACGATGTCCTTCTCGCGCCCGGTCGCCTTGGCGGCCAGCCATGCGCCGTGGGCGGCCGGGTCGTTGTGGCCGTAGACCAGGTCGATCTTGTCGAAGCGGGCCAGCGCCGATTCCATTTCCTTGCGCGCGTTGGGCTCGAGCCACTGCATGTCGGCGTCGAAGACGATCTTGATGTCGCCGCGGCCCTTGATGCCTTTCAGGAAGCCGCTGTGGCGGTCCTGCGCCGGCGTGCTGGTCATGAGGCCTTTGAGTTCGACCACGTTGCCGCCGCCCGCCAGGCGCCGGGCGATCCAGCGGCCGGCCGCCTCGCCGATCTTCACGTTGTCGGCGCCGATGAAGCAGGTATAGTCCTGGCCGACGACGCGCCGATCGAGCACGATCACCGGTATACCGGCCCGGTAGGCCCGGCTGATGGGCGGCGTCAACGGCACGGCCTCCTTCGGGCTGACGATCAACAGGTCGACCGGCTGAGCGATGAATTCCTCGATCTGGGCGCGCTGCTTGAGCGTGTCGTTGGCCGCGTCCTGGTAAATCACCTTGAGGTTGTCGAGCGGCTCGGCGGCGTTCCTGACGTCGGCGTTCATCTGCGTCCGCCACGGCTCGTTCAAGTTGCACTGGCTCATGCCGATCACCCAGGGATCGGCCTTCGTGCCCGAACCGGCAAGGGCCGCCGCGGCGAAAACGACACAGCCCGCGAGAATCGCCAGCATCGCCACCAAACGGTTCGTATTCTTCATGGTCACCCTCCCGTGTGTTTCGGAAAAAGGCAATTTAGACACGAAAAGACACGAAAAACACGAAAAAACAGCGGCCATTGAGCGATTGAGCGATGGCGGCATCAAGGGGCGGATGGTTGCCGATGCCCTCAATCATCCGATTTTTTGTGCTTCGTGTGCCTTTTTGCGGCTAATCATCACCTCGTTTTTGACATCGTCAATTCATTTTCGTGTTTTTCGCGCGATTTCGTGGCCAAAGGTTCTCACTTTTTGCGCCCCTGGAAGAGCACGGCGACGATGACGATCGCGCCGGTCAGCATCAGGCGGTGAGCGTCGCCGACGGCGTTGATGCTCAGGATTTTATCGAGGTAGCCGATCGTCAGCGTGCCGACTGCCGTCAGCAGCAGGCTTCCCCGCCCGCCCATAAGACTCGTGCCCCCGATCACGACGATGGCGATGGCGGTCAGCTCGTAGGACGTCCCCGCCTCGGGATCGCCCT
>JAMCWS010000302.1 GCA_023480605.1 bacterium | reverse complement strand
AGGGACTGGTGGACAAGGACGTTGGAGATCCTGATCAGCAGCATGGTCGGTCCGGGCAGTTCGGCGCCGAGTTGAGTGAAGATTTCCGCGAATTTGGGGATGATCTTGATCAGAATGAACGCCACGATGCCCGTGGCCAGCAGCATGACGACGACGGGATACATCATCGCCGAGCGGACTTTGCCGATCAGCGCCTGGCGCTTCTCGAGGAATTCGGCGATCTTGTTGAGCACGGCCTCGAGCACGCCGCCGATCTCGCCGGCGCGCACCATGTTGACGTAAAGTTTGTCGAACTGCTTGGGATGCTTGGCAAAGGCGTCCGACAGCGAGGAACCCGACTCGATGTCGCGCCCCATCTGGGTGATTTTTTCCTTGAAAATCTGCGACTCGACCTGGTCGCGCAGAATCGTCAGCGAACGCATGATGGGCAGACCGGCGTCGATCAGCGTGGCCAACTGGCGGGTGAAGGTCATGATGTGCTTGGACTTGATGCGGTGGAAAAAGGTTCGCAGAATGGGGAGGGCCGTGATGTCGGCCTGCGACGCGCCTTTGGACTTGTGCGCCGTTACCCGCAGCGGGTAATAACCCATGTCGCGCAGCTTTTCGATGATGACTTCTTCACTGCTGGCTTCGATGATGCCTTTAACCTGTTTGCCAGCCTTATCGAGCGCCTCGTAGGTAAACTCGGGCATGGTGCGCACCCCCGAAATCCAGTATCAATCTTGCGATCATGGTAAATCAAATAGCCCCAGCGGAAAAGGAAAATCGCATTACCGCCCCGCCGGCTCGAGCGAAACCCGCCGGACAATAAACCGCCTGCTATTTCGGATATATCATTCCCGAGAGATTGTCAAACCCGCAAAGACACCTTTTGTCGTTATCGTAATCGTGATCGTGATCGTAATGTATTCTTAACCGCTCCAGGCGCGGGTACGAGTGCCGGGAGGAATAGGTGGCGTTTCTCACGCGCTAAACCATGCCATTCTTCATATACGCGAAGGTCAGTCTCCGGTTCCGACCATGGCGCATCAGCTATCGACCTTCAAAAAATCCGGGGAACTAACTTACCTCATTTGCCAGCGACTCCAGGATGCGCCCTCCCCGTCCTAAGGTCATCTTTGCGGCAAACCTTTACGCCGGGGCGGACTTCTTATTTAATACGGGGATGGCGCGCGGCCGGGCCGCGCACGCAACCCAGACCAGCCAGCGAGGAGCATGGCCATGACAGGAATCCCCGGACCGGAAAGGCCGATTCGAATCCCGGCGACGCCATCGGCGCGGCGGCGGGCCCGCCGCTCCCGCCCCGCCGCGGCGCGCACCCGGTTGGCGGCCGTCATGCTGGCCGCGCTGCTGGCGGCCGGTTGTGGTTGGCTGGGCAAAAACCGCGCCCCCGCCGAGGATCCCGGCGACATCGCCTTGTTCGTCAACGGCGACCCGATTCACTACGGCGAGGTGGCCGCGATGAAGAAGGCCATCATCGCCCACGCCCCGGCCGACTATCCCCGGCAGTCGATCGCGCTGATGGAGCCGCGCATCGAGCAGGAGGCGCGCGAAAACCTCATCCGCGAGAAACTGCTCGATCAGGCCGTCGAACTGGAACACATCAACCCCACCGCGGCGCAGGTCGGCGAGGCGATGCGGACGCTGGGCGATTATCTGCAGGCCCACGGCAGCTCGATCGAGGCGTTCGTCGAGCGGCGCGGCAGCACCCCCGAGGCCATCCGCCAGGAGGTGCGCCGGCGGCTCAGCCGCGACCTGCTGGTCGACAAACGCCTGGGCTACCGCCCGGCTCCCGAAACCGAGGCGCGGGCTTATTTCGAGAAAAACCGCACACGATACAACTGGCCCGAATCGGTCCGCTTCCGCCAGATCCTCGTGAGTTTCCCCGACGGTTACACGCCCGGCGGCGGAGCGGACGATCCCGTGATGCTCAAGGCCAACGCCATCCGCGAGCGGCTTCTGGCCGGCATCGATTTCGCCGCCGTGGCCCACGAATCGTCCGACGATCCGAGCGCCGCAAAGGGGGGGGAAATGGGCTGGATCGTGCAGGGATCGCGCCTGCCCCCCGAGGTCATCGAAGCCGCGTTCAATCAGCCGATCGGCGAAATCGGCCCCGTTTTCAGCTCGATGCTGGGCTATCACATCATCCAAGTGACCGGCCGCCGCGAGGCCCACGAGGCCGCGTTCGCGGAAGTCCGCGAAATCGTCGAGCACGACCTTCACCAGGAGTGGCGGGCCCGCAACATGCCCGACCTGGTTCGGCAACTGCGCGAGGAGGCACGCATCGTGGAGCCTTCGGCGCTGGGAGCGCCGCCCGACGCACCCAAAAACGCCCCCGCGAAGGCAACCCGCTGACTTTCTTTTTGTCTTTCAGCTACCCCAGGCGGCGCTCCCAGCTTTGGACGGTGTTGGCCAGCAGCATGGCGATCGTCATCGGCCCGACGCCCCCCGGCACGGGGGTAATGGCCGAGACCTTGCCCATGACGGCGTCATAATCGACGTCGCCCACCAACCGGCTGCCGCTCTTGGCGGCGGGATCATCGATCCGGTTGATGCCAACGTCGATGACGACCGCCCCTTCCTTGACGTATTCGGCCGTCACCATCCGCGGGCGTCCGATCGCCGCCACCAGGATATCGGCGCGGGCGCACTCGGCGGCCAGGTCCTTCGTGCGCGAATGGCACACCGTGACGGTCGCATTGGCTCCCTTCGCCTTCTGCATCATCAGCAACGCCAGCGGCGTGCCGACCAGGTTGGAGCGTCCCAGGATGACCACCCGGCGCCCTTCGGTCGGGATGTCGTAGCGCTGCAACAGCACCTTGCACCCCAGCGGCGTGCACGGGACGAAGCCCGGCAGACCGGTGGCCAGCCGGCCGGCGTTGACCGGATGCAGGCCGTCGACGTCTTTGTCGGGGTCGAGGGCCAGGATCGTGGCGTCTTCACTCAGGTGGCCTGGCAGCGGCAACTGGCAGAGGATGCCGTCGATCAACGGGTCGGCGTTGAGCTGGCCGATCGTCACGAGCAGGTCTTCCTGGCGAATGTTGGCCGGCAACTCGATCTTGACCGAATGAAAGCCGGCTTCGGCGCTCAACTTGGATTTGCTGCGAACATATACCTGGCTGGCGGGGTCCTCGCCGACGATGATCACCGCCAGGCCGGGGGGACGGCGCCCTTGGGTGACGGCCGCGGCGATCTTGGCGGCCAATTCGCGGCGGATGGAATCGGCGGTGGCTTTTCCGTCAATGATCGTGGCGCTCATGATTTCACCTCACCTGATCCGATCGATTTTTCAATAATCTAGCGGCTGGCGCGATGAAAGCCAAGCGCGTTGATTCAGACCACACGGGACAAGTTTGGTAAAAAAGAGAGCGTCGCAGCCCGGCCCGCCACCTGCTTTGTCCGTCGTAACGCTTGACACGGCGGCGCCGGTGCGAACAATGGGCCGTGGCCTTTTGGCGCGAATCCTTACAGGAAGTCAGCCGCCCGGCACAATCGCGGCTGGTTACGCGATGCCCGAGAACGATCAATCCGGCGACAGGCCGCGCGACTCCCGCGCCCTTCGGCACAGGCGGCACTGGTTGCCCGCCGGACGGTGGGAATGGGCGTTGTGGTGGGCGATCCTGCTGGGCGCGATCGTGGCGCGGCTGGCGGGGCTGGGCCGCGAGAGTTTCTGGGTCGACGAGATCTTCAGCGCGCAGGTGATCGACGCGCCCTGGGGCGAAATCATCGACCGCATCCCGCCCGACAAACCGCCGCTCGATTACTACGTGCAGGCCGCCTTTCAGGCCGCCGGCGGCCGGATGGGCCTGCCGCCCGAGGTCAGTCATCGTCTGCCCGCCGCACTAGCCGGCGTGCTGATGGCCCTGGGCGTTTATTTCTGGGCGGCCGGCTGGTTCGGCCGGCGGACGGCCCTCATCGCGTTCGCCCTGGCCGCGTTCAATCCCCTGCTGCTCTACCACGCGCAGGAGGCGCGCCCCTATTCGCTTTTCAGCGCCCTTGTCGTCTGGCAACAGGCGGCCTTTGCGGCGTGGTGGCGTCGACTGGCGCGCCCCGCCGGCCGAAGGCGCGGGGCGGGGGGCGGCTGGGGGCTTATGGCGGCGCTCGTGGCGTTGAGTCTGCTGGCGCTCTACACGCTTTATGCCGCGCTGCTCGTGTTCGCCAGTCAAATCGTTTTCCTGATCCTCGCCCCTCTCGTCCGCCGCGCGGGCGGAGAGCGTTCCGGGATGGGCGAAGGCCGCGGTGCGCTCATCGCCAGAAGCCTGGGAATCTTCGCGGTGATCCTCGTCCTCGTCTGGCTGGCGGCCACCCCGCTGCGCTCGCGGTCACGGCTGGCTCCGCCCGACGGCGGTTTCTGGGATTTCGAAACCCCCAGTGCGGGGGTCCTATGCGGTTGCATATCCGATTTCATGCTCTATTTGTCGCCGCCGGCCGCCGAACCGGTAGTGGCCGTGGCGTTTCTGGGATTGCTGACCCTCGGGTTGGCGCGGGGGTGGAAGGTCCGACGGGGCGGCGCGCTCCAGATTCTACTCGGCTCCGTGGCGCTTTTCCCGGCGACGATCCTGATCGAGTCCTTTCTCGGCCGCCCCTTCTGGGTCCGTTACACCAGCTACTGCGCGGCCGGATTGTGCATTCTCGTGGCGCTGGCCATCGAACGGCTGGCGGGATCGAGACTCATCCGGCGGGTAGCGCCGTCGCGGGCGGCGCCGCGGCGGCTGGCCTTGGGTCTGGGATTGATCCTCGCCTTGGCGGGACTCGGCCGTCACTGGCTCAATTACCCCTACCATGTGGACTGGCGCGGCGCCGGCCGCCTCATCTCCCGCCAGTGCCGGCCGGGCGAACGGGTTGTCACGGCCGGCTATCCGGTGAAAGTCTGCGTCGAGTATTATCTCCGGCAGGCCGGAGCGGATGGCATCGAAGTGCTTACCCAAGACGAACGCTCGCGTGATCGCAGCGCCGGGCCGACCTGGGAAGTCTTGGTTCCCTACGCGCGAACCCCGCCCAAGGACGCCCCGTTCCATGGCATCACGATCGAACACCTGGGCGCGGCGCCGGCCGCGGCGCGATTCGCCGATCTGGCTCGGGCATTCGCGGC
The DNA here is from genome assembly GCA_023480605.1 of bacterium. Lineage (GTDB taxonomy): Bacteria > Sumerlaeota > Sumerlaeia > MVZB01 > MVZB01 > JAMCWS01. Next base: position 5,754 of record JAMCWS010000302.1, on the reverse strand, counting down.
CGATCGGACGCTTTTCGTCGGCAAGTGTCCGCCGGAATTGCTGGGCGAGGGGTGGAGCACGCCCGAAGCGTGGAGTCCGCAATTTTCGGTCCGCTGGGTGACCCGGCCGGCCACCCACCTTTATTTGCCCCTGTCGGACGACGCCGCCGGCACCCTTGCGATCCAGGTCATGCCTTACGCATACAAGGGGGCGCTCCTTCAAACCGTGCGCCCGATCCTGGAGGGGCGGCCGCTGGCGCGGCGCGACCTGCCGGCCGGCACATTCTCCGATCTTGCGTGGGCCGTCCCCGCCGGGGTCGTTCACCGTGGCTTCAACCGGCTGGACCTGGAGTTCGCCTGGGTGCACTCGCCCGCGGCGGAGACGAAAAACTACGGCGATTTCCGCACGCTGGCCGCCGCCGTGAGTTGGATCAGGTGGGAAGCGCGTCCGCCGGTCCCGCCCGCGCCCTCGCGTTGAGCGGGTGAGCGGGGCGAGGGCGCCGCCGACAAACGGAGGCGAAAAAACTTTTCCGCTTAAGTCCGCCAAAATCAAAAACCTGTCGGCCGGTCCCTCGAACGAGGGGACTTTTACACTTGACTGTTTTGTTAGGGTCTGGTTAAGTGGCGCGGCTATGTCCATTAGACACAATGGTTTGTGTCTTGGCGACCCATTGCGACACAGGTGCTTCCATGTTAGGACGATTCCTCCCCAAAGAGATGGGCTTTTTTGACTTTTTCGAGAAGATCGCCGCGCTGACCATCGAAGCGTGCAACGAACTGCTGTCCCTGGCCACCGACAGCCAGAACATCGCGGGTCGCGTCGCCCGCATCAAGGAACTCGAGCATCAGGCCGACGACGTGACCCACGAGTGCATCGAGGCGCTGCACAAGACCTTCATCACCCCGATTGACCGGACCGACATTCACAGCCTGATCAAGCGCATGGACGATATCATCGATTCGGTCGACGCGGCCACCTCGCGCATCGTCCTTTACGAGATCACCCAGATGCGGTCCGAGTCGCGTTCCCTGGCCGAGGTGCTCGTCAAGGCCAGCCGCGAGATCGAGCAGGCCGTTCACAACCTGCGCAACATGAAGCACCCCGAAAAAGTCAAGGAGAACTGCATCGCCATCTACCAGCTCGAAAACGAGGGGGACGCCATTCTGCGCTCGGCGCTGGTGCGCCTCTTCAAAGAAGAGAAGGATGCCGTCCTGGTCATCAAGTGGAAAGAGATTTACGAGCGACTCGAGAAGGCGACCGACCGCTGCGAACAGGTGGCCAACATCATCTCCGGCGTTGTGATCGAGGCTTCCTGAGTCATGAGCCCCCTGCTGCTCGCCATCGTCATCGGCACGGTCGCCGTGGCCCTGATCTTCGACATGATCAACGGCTTCCATGACTCGGCCAACTCGATCGCCACCGTCGTCTCGACGCGCGTGCTCTCGCCGCGCATTGCCGTGTTCTGGGCCGCCTTTTTTAATTTCATCGCGATGTTTTTTTTCAAGGCCGGCGTGGCCGACACGATCGCCAAAATCGTTATTATCAATCCGGCGGACCGGGCCTATATTTACGTGGTTCTGACCGGCCTGCTGGGGGCCATTATCTGGGACCTGCTGACTTGGTGGTGGGGGCTTCCAACAAGTTCGTCCCATGCCCTGATCGGGGGCGTGGTCGGCGCCGGCATCGCGCATGGCGGCCGTGACGTGGTCCACTGGAAATCAGTGTGGTTGACGGTGGAATTCATCCCCACGGCGCCGATCATCGGCCTGATCTGCGGTTTTTTCATCATGCTGGGGGTATTCTGGCTCTTCCGCCGCTATCGCCCGACGACTGTGGACCGGATCTTCCGCAAGCTCCAATTGGTGTCGGCGGCGCTTTATTCGCTCGGTCACGGCGGCAACGACGCCCAGAAAACAATGGGCATCATTGCCGCGTTGTTTGTCGCAGCCGGCATTTTCAAACCAGGCACCGAGTTGTCGTTGAAAGACTGGCACACGGCGTGGATTATCCTGGCCTGCCACGCGGCCATGGCCATCGGCACGGCCCTGGGCGGCTGGCGGATCGTCAAGACGATGGGGATGAAAATCACCAAGCTCCGGCCCGTCGGCGGCTTCTGTGCCGAGACGGCCGGGGCGTTCACGCTCTTCGTGGCTACCTACATGAAAATCCCCGTCTCGACGACCCACACCATTACCGGGGCCATCATCGGCGTGGGCGCGACCACCAAGCTCTCGGGCATCAAGTGGGGCGTGGCCCAGCGGATCGTCTGGGCGTGGGTCGTGACCATCCCCTTCTCGGCCCTGATCGCGGCCCTGTGCTTCTGGGCGATCCAGCTTTTCCATCCGAGTTTTTAAGAATGCGCTACGCCGACTGCAATCGTGTTCACCCACCCGTATTCCTCGCGCTCTCGCTCGTGCTCGAAATCATATAAAAAAAACCAAAGGGGACATGGAGACGAGGGGGGACGAAAGGGGACAAGGGAAACATATAGATTTGGACTTATTTTCGTGGAGAGTGAGGATGATATTTGGAGGTCGGGGATTCTCTTCTCCCCGTCCCCATCTGTCCCCATGTCTCCTCTAGTGGACCCCTTCGGATCACATGCCCATGATGCGCAAGGCTCTTATCTTCGCCCTGGTTTACATGTTGCTCTCGTTGCTGATCGAAGCGGCGCTGATCGTCGTCGTCGGCTGGCGCGTCCCCGCCGACAATGCCCGCATCGCGGCCATCATCCTGGTCTTGCCCCCCTTGCTGGCGGCCTGGCTAACCGGTTATCGCCATCTAAAACCGCTACTGGTGGCAGCCTGGTTGGCCTGCCTGCTCACATTGATTTTGAGTGTCGCCGCCAACCGCCTGACGGGCATCAAAACCGGCTTGATCGAGCCAATCCTCACCCGTTTGACGGCCGGCTTCCTCGCCGCGCTGGCGACGATTAAAATACTCGGGCGATGATGCCGCGAGGCGCGCGACCCCGCCTCGTGCGGATCTCATACGAGGATCGCCGTCAGTATCGCCACGATGATGATTGTCGTAATGCCCTGGATCAACGTTGCGACCGTCTGCGACCGGTAGGCGGTGGCGACGTCCATGCCGCTGAACTCCGCCACCACCCAGAAGTAACTGTCGTTGGCGTGGGAGACGGTCATCGAGCCGGCCGCGATGGCCATGACGGTAAGCACCCGCCCCATCACGGAGGCCAGGCCCAGGTCGGGCAGGAGCGGCATCACCAGCGCCGAGGTGGTCACCAGCGACACGGTGGAGGATCCCTGCGCGGTCTTCAGGGCGGCGGCGATGATGAAGGGCAGGAAGATGCCGGCGTGATACTGCGCCAGGGTCTGGCCCAGGTAGGCGCCGATCGGCGTGGCCTTGAGCACCGCCCCCAGCGAGCCGCCGGCCCCGGTAATCATGATGATGACCGCGGCGTCCTTGAGCCCCTGGCCCACCCACCCCGATAGCGTCTCCTCGTCGAATTTCGGAAACAGAACGAGCGAGGCCAGAAAGCCGATGAAGAGGGCGTTGACCGGAACGCCCGTGAACGAGGCGGCCTGGAAGAACCACCCCTGACCGAGCGGATGCGTGGGAAAGGCCGCCAGGGAGCCCAGGCCGATGAGGACGATCGGCAGGATGATGGGCGCAAACGCGGTCCGGGCGCGGGGGAGCCTGCCGTAACGGGCCTTCAGCTCCTCGTAGGACTCAGCGGCGGCGGCGGCATCGACTTCGCCCTCGGTGGCGGCGCAATCGGCGGCCGCGGCCGCGTCGTCGCCGCAGCGGTAGCGCCGTCCGGCGATAATCGCCCAGACGTATCCGGCGATCGCCGCCGGAATTGCGATGATTGCGCCCACGAGGATGACCAGACCGAGATTGTCGCTCAGCCCCAGGTTGCCGGCGGCGGCGATCGGGCCGGGAGTCGGGGGCACCAGCGTGTGGGTGGCGTAGAGGCCCGTAGCCAGCGCCACCGACATCATGACCCCCGAAACCCCCGCGCGCCGCGTCAGCGACTTGCGCAGCGCCGAGAGGATCACGAAACCGGAGTCGCAGAAAACGGGGATCGAGACGATGTAGCCGATGATGCTCATGGCGATTCCGGGCCGACGCTCGCCGACCACTTTCAGGACCGAATCGGCCATGGTGACGGCCGCGCCGGATTTTTCGAGCACGACGCCGATGATCGTCCCCAGGATGATGACAATCCCGATGGAAGTGAGGATTCCGCCGAAACCGCCGGTGATCGTCTCGCCGATTTTGAGGGGTGGCAGGCCGGCCGCGAAGCCGATGCCATACGACGCCACTAGCAGCGCCAGAAACGGATGCAATTTGAATCGCGCCGTGGCAACGACAATAAAAATGATCCCCAGGACGAGGATCAGAATCAGAACCGGACCGTGCGCCATGGTGAGTCAACCCTCGCGTTGAATTGGCGTCGATCAAATCGTGCGGTTCCCGGTTTGTCAATCAGGTTTTAAAACATCCCGCCGCGCCTGGATCACCACATCCTCGGCGGCCGTTTCGTCGTAAGGCTCGAATTTGAGCGAGCCGTGGAGCGTGACTTTGGCGCCGAGGACCGCCAACGGTTCGGCGACTTCGTCCGCCGTCCAAGTCGCCAGCGGCGTCGTCCAGTAGCGCATCGTCCAGCCGGCCGCCGGGTCGTCGGGCGCGACCGGAATGTTCCGGTTCCGTTCCAGCAGGATGACGTTGAAGTCGACCGTGCGCTCATGCCAGTCGAATTGGCGCACGGCGACCGACTCGGCGCCGGAGGCGGCGCCGGGGGCGGGGTCGACGTGGGCCGAGAGTGGCAGAAATCGCTCGCCGTGCGCCCGCAGACGGGCGAAGTTCTTGAACTGGATAAGAAGAAACCCGCCCGGCCCGACGCGCGACCACAGCCCCGCCAGCGAGGCGCGCAGCGCGGCCGCGTCGGTGACGTACGGCAGCGAATTACCCAGGCAAAGGACGGCGTCGAACACGCTGGGGACGCGCTCGGGCAGTGCGGCCCACGTGGCGCAAACCAATGGCGGCCGCTCGGCGGGGGGCAGTGCGTCCACCTGTTCGCGCGCCAGGGCCAGCATCCCTTCGGAGGCGTCGGCGCCGGCGGCGGCCAGCCCCTGGCGCGCGAACATCACGAGGTGACGGCCGCTGCCGCAGGCGGCGTCGAGCACGCGCCGCGCGCCGGTGCGCCGCCATAAATCGGCAAACAAGGGTTCTTCGATCTTGAGGCGCCGCTCCCAGCGGATCATCCGGTCATAGATCGGCGCGATATCGCGGTAGAAATCGCTGTTTTCAGTCATGGCGATGCCTTTTGTAAATCAAGGGAGACAAGGCGACAGATGGAGACATGGGGACAAGACCAAGGCGCGGAAACCAGCCTCGAGTGCCAGCGCGGTTTTGTGTCATCATAATGCGGCAACTCTGCACGATTGATGAGGAATTTCGATTACGATTGCGAGCCCGAGCACGAGTTCTTCATAATAGTTGAACCCCACTCGGAAGGGAACGCAAAAGCCACCGGACTCCCATCTCCCCATCTCCATGTGAGTTCCCTATCCCCATACAATCCTCCCTTTCGCCGTCTCCCTGTCTCCTTCTGTCCCCTTGTCTCCTATTGATGGACTCACTCATCGACGTTGTCAGTCGGTGGCGCATAGTGTACGGCCAGTTCGGCGCGCAGGGCCGGCAGCGTCGCGGCGCGGATGGCCTCGCGAATTCGTTCCATCAGGCGCCAGAAGAAGGTCAGGTTGTGCTCGGTCAGGAGGCGCGAGCTGAGGATCTCGTTGCTCGTG
>JAMCWS010000373.1 GCA_023480605.1 bacterium | reverse complement strand
CCTTTTGTCGGAACACCATCTATGACCGCCCCCACGCCGTTCCGCCGAAACCTTCAACCGGTCGCCCTCGCCCCCGCCTGGCGCGCCGGCGGACTGGACCCCGTTGAGGCGTTACGCCATGAGTGAGCCCGGCACCCTCTTCCTGACCGGCGCGACGAGTCACACCGGCTCGCACGTGGCGCGGCGGCTGCTTGCCGACGGCTGGCGCCTGCGCTGCCTCAACCACGACCCCGCCCGCGCCGGATATTTGCCCCAAGACGAGCGTTTGGAAATCCTCCCCGGCGATTTGACCCGCCCCGGCGACGCCTGGGCCGCACGGCTGGAGGGCGCCTCAGCCTGCATCCACATGGCGCATGTGGGTTACGGCGCGCAGATCGCCGCCGCCTGCGCCGCCGCCGGGGTGCGCCGGGTGATCGCCCTTTCCTCGACGCGCCGCTTCACGCGTTTTCCCGAGCCGACCGCCCGCCTCGTGATCGAGGGCGAAGCGGCGCTGGCCGCCTCGGATCTCGACTACACGATCCTGCGCGCCACGATGATCTTCGGCGGCCCGCGCGATAACAACCTGGAAAAAATCGTCCGCTGGCTGCAGCGCTGTCGTTGGATGCCGCTCGTGGCCGGCGGGCGCAATCTCGTGCAGCCGATTTTCGTGCTCGATCTGGTCGAGGCCGTTGTGCGGACGCTGGGGCGGCCCGACGCCACCCGCTGCCGCGCGCTGACTATTGCCGGCCCCGAACCGATGACCCAGCGCGCGATGATCGAGGCCGTCGGCCGGGCGCTGGACCGGCCGGTTCGCTGGGTTCCGGTGCCCTACGGACTCTATTACGCCGCCGCCGGTGTGGCCGAGTGTATCCGGTCACGCCGCCCCCCCCCTCAGCCGCGCGCAGGCGCGCCGCATGCTCGAAGACAAAGCCTTCGACATCACCGAGGCCGCCGAGACGCTGGGCGGGTGGCGGCCGCGGCCCTTCACCGAAGCCCTCGCGCTCAAGATCGCCGGCCGGGTTTGAATCCGCAGCGCGGGTCTTCCACCATCCCGGTTGACTGACCCACCGCCAGTTCAGCGATATGCGTTCCAGGCCTTCGCCGGCACGCCGTTGGTCGCCAGGATGCCGTGCGGACCCGGCCCCGTGGGCGCTCGAATGTGGCAGACCGTGCAGTCCTTCAGGTCCGTGGGCGACCCTTGCAGGCGCGTCATCTGCAACCCGTCGCGCGGCTGGACGGTCGGCAGGATGGCGTGCGGGCTATTGTGGCAGGCCTCGCAGTATACCTCGCCGTGACCCGTGCTGTTGCGATAAAGCCTGCCGGGGTTGACGTCGAAAAGCGACGGATCGTGGCAGCCGGTCTGGCCGCACGTAGGCTCATCAAGCCACGGTTCGCGCCCGTTGCGGATCGACGCGGCCACCTCCGCCAATGTCCCGTGGCAGTCCGTGCACGTGAAACCGTGCTGGAACATCGCGTCGCGCAGGCACTGGGTTTGCTGGCCGGGGTGGCAGTCGTAACAGGTGGGCTGGGGATTCACTTCCCCCGAGGAGTGGAAGCCGTGCAGGGCCAGCGATAGGTTTGGCACGTCGGCGCGGCCCGTCGTGCCAAGGGCGTTCGAAGCGTGGCAACCGGCGCAGAGCACCGGCCGCCGGTTCAGCATTGGGATGCCGTCCACGTCCTCGTGTTCGCTCAGGATCGCCTCGGTGGTCGCCGTGCCGGCCTCATGGTGGCAGAGGTCGCAGTGCATCTCGACCGAGACCGGCGCGACGATCGTGGTTTGATCGAGCAGCACCGAGGTGCCTTCGGTCATCAGGGTCAACTCAGCCAACTGGTAAGGTTCCAGGACCGTCGGCGCGGCGTCGTCAAAGGGGGCGACCGGCACCCCGGTTACTTCCCAGGCCGTGCCGTTCCACGCCAGGTTTCCCGAAAGCCCGTTGCCCGTCAGGCCGACGTCGGGCGTCAACGGCTGCGGCAGGCCGAACAGCGCCTGGGCGTAAGTCCAGAAGTTGATCTTGCTTGAGCTTACGGTGTTGGCCGGAAATCGATAAGCGATCCGGACGCCCTGGCTGACGAGGGCCGGCGTCGACCCGCGCCGTATGACTTGCGCCCAGAGGTTGTTGAACGGCGGCAGAATGGCCATCTCGCTGAAATCGTTATTCATGCAGTGCATGCCCAGGTCGTTCCAACCGATGACGACGTATTCCTGATCGCGCGGTACGGTGGCCGCGGCCGCGGTGTGGCACAAACAGCCGATCGCGATGATCAACGCAGCCGCGCGCCGACGGCAAAAGATGCTATACATGACCGTTTCCCCCCGGTTCCGAACGTCACCTTGACTTTGAGTTCATCGAATCCGCTATTTCGATAGTGATCGGTTGTTCGAATGCTGTCAACAGGCAAAGGGTCGCTTGCCCTTACAATTCAAAGATTGTCCTTGATGTTTTGGGCCGTGGATGGTATTCGTTTCGCTTAACCTCCATGGGGATGGACGACGGTGATCGGGCATAGCGCGCACACTCCAGAGCTGTCGGCGGGCCGCCCGGCCCGGATTTCGGAGTTGCGCGCCGCGCCCGCCTTCGGACAAATCGCCGCGCCGATGATTCCGGCCATTCTGATTCTCGTATTGATGAAGGAGCCTTGATTCCGGAAGGCCCGATCCACCCAGCCCCGTAAACCAGGAAGCCTTCCGGAACCAACCGATCCGGAAGGCTTCTTTCATTTTAACGACGAGCAATCGCCATCGGTCGAAAGGAGATCAGGACGATGCGCACGAACAAGCCATGGCACGAAGACGACGCCCTGTGGAGAGATCTGGGGCCAATGCTCTTCTCCGAGGGTCGCTGGCAAAAGACGCCCGAGGAGGTAGGGCATGTGCTGGCGCTGGCCGCGCCCGAAGCCGGCGGCGCGGTGCTCGATCTTTGCTGCGGGCCGGGGCGCCATTCGCTGGAGTTCGCCCGGCGGGGTTTCCGGGTGACGGGTGTCGACCGCACGCGTCGCTACCTGGCCGAGGCGCGGCGGCGGGCGCGCGCGGAAGGTCTGGCCGTCGAGTTCGTCCTGGACGACGCGCGGCGCTTCCGCCGTCCCGGCGCGTTCGACTTGGCGGTCAATCTCTATACGTCTTTCGGTTTCTTCGAGGATCCGGCCGACCAGCGCCGTGTGTTGGCGGGCATCCACGCCTCGCTCAAGCCGGGAGGAACGCTGGTCATGGAACTCATGGGAAAGGAGATTCTGGCGCGTGTTTTCCGCGAACGCACCTGGGATGAAGTGGACGGACGCATCTTGTTGGAAGAGCGCCATGTCACGGCCGATTGGTCGATCATCGAGAATCGCTGGATCCTGCTCGACGGCGATCGGCGGCGCGTGTTCCGCTTTCGACACTGGATTTATTCGGCCGCGGAACTGACGGCTCTGGTGCGCGCGAGCGGCTTCGGAGGGGTCGAAATCCGCGGCAGCCTGGCCGGCGCCCCCTACGACCACAAGGCCCAGCGGCTGGTGGCCGTGGCGCGCAAAGAGGCCGGAAAAAGCCGCCCCACCAAAGGCTTCAGCCGAAAGGAGAACGCAATATCATGCATAACATTCCGCAATGGTATTATGACGAAATGAAACCGGTCGGCCCGGATTTCTCGAATCCGGAGACGGTGCGCCATTACGACGATTTTCACGCCCGCTTCCGCGATTTCGACCAGGAGGCGGATTTCATCTGGGCGGTTCTGGGCCTGGGCGCGGGCGACACGGTGCTCGACATGGGCGCGGGAACGGGTAATTTCGCGTTGCGGGCCGCGCGACGTTGCGCCCGCGTCTGGGCCGTTGACGTTTCGCCGGCGATGCTGACGCGCGCCCGCGAGAAGGCCGCCGCGGCCGGCCTCGCCAACATCGAGTTCCGGCAGGGCGGGTTTCTGACCTACGAACACTCCGGGCCTGCCCCGGCCGCGATCATCTCGCAGGCGGCCCTGCACCACCTGCCCGATTTCTGGAAACTGGTCGGCCTGCGCCGCATGGCCGCGATGCTGCGCCCGGGGGCGCGGTTCCTGCTCATGGATGTCGTCTTCGACTTCGCGATCGACGACTATGCCCGAGATTTCGAGGAGACGATCGCTCGGGCGCACCCGGAAACCGCGGCAGGCTATATCCGTCATTTCCGCGAAGAATACAGCACCCTGCGCTGGATCATGGAAGGGTTGCTCGAATGCGCGGGCTTTCGCATCGACCGCGTCGAACGCAACGGCCCGACTTTCGCATGGTTCCACTGCACCCGCGGGGATGAGTAGCGGCGTCACGAGTCGCGGTCACGGCCGGCGCCGTGCGTCCAGGCGAATCCATGCTTTACTGGGCCGTCGCGGCCGACGTCACTGCGTAAATGTTGGCGCCGCGCAAAAAGAAACGCAGGCGAACGTTGCGGCCCGCCAACTCGCGGGCCGATTTGCCGTTCCAGCGCAACGGCAGGTCGATTGCATCGGCGTTTTGTATGACACACTTCCCCGGCTCGAATCCCGGCACGATCTTGCCTTTGTCGTCCAGCACGGCGGCCATGACGTAGGCCTGGCCGGCCGCGAACGCCCGGTCGGGTGAAGGCGCCGCCGCGTTGAGGCGCAGGTCGGCGTCGGGCATTGAAAATGGCGGCGTTGAAAATTCGCCGTTGGCGCGCGCCCCGACGTAACTGATCCGGTCCTGTTTCATGCCGAACAATTGATTGCCGAAGTGAAACAGCAGCATGCCGTCGATCATCATCGGATTGTGGGTGATGCAGGGGTATCCGGGGAAAGCGGCGCCAAGCGCATTGATGCCGCGATACGGCCGGTCCCAAGTCAATCCGTCCCGGCTCACCCACCATTCCGTGTCGAGTTGAGGACCGTGTTTGCGCGGAGTCAGAGGGCTTGCGGCGTAATTGAGTGCTATCATGTAACTACGGTCGTGATACCAGAAACCGATGCCGCGATAGAACTCCATGTCGGGCGGGTCGTTGGCGTCGGGCGTCAGCATGTATTGCGACGGCACGGGTTGGTAATTCCCGATTCGATTCCAGACGTCCATCATTGAAACGAGCGGTTGCCAGTGCCGTCCGTCGGCGCTCGACCGGATGACGATCACGCGCCGGTCGCGGAGATTGTCGTTCTTGTTTTGCGGGTGAGTTCCGCCGTGATCCGGTATGTGTTTGGCGAATGGTTGGAGCGACTTGCTCGAACAAATGAAACGCCGGGCGTTCGCGCTCCAGAAAAGGCCCATCGAATCGCCATCATAGAAAAGCGGATTGGCGGGATATTCCTTCCAATTGCGGCCATCGGGACTGAAGTAGGCTTGGTAGGCGAAGCCGTTGTCGTCGATCTTGAGTTTCAGCGCCAGGAATTCTTTCGCCTCCGGATTGTAGGCCAGGCCGAGGTGGTCCGTCCATGGTCCGGGTTCGGATTCGTAAACCGTTTGCAGGTTTTCGAATCGTTCTCCATCGCGCGTGGTCGCGTGAACCAGTTTCCACGTGCTCTTGCTGCCGGGGCCGCCCGCGCCGGGTCCCGGCGCAAATATTTGGCCGTAAACATCCCACGAACCGTCACCGCGTGGAAGACAACACGCCAGCCGGAAACCGGGGTCTTCGCAGGCGCGTATCAGCGTCATCGACGTCGCGCCGAAGTGCAACTTGCCCCAGGTATCGGCGATATCCTGCGGGTCGGAAAACAGCAACTTCAATTCCCCCGTCGGGGTTTGGCCGCCGGCCGATCCGGCGAAGGTCAGGGGTATGGCGGCCAGAACAATGGCTGCGCTCAAAACACGAAACATCGTGGTTCCTCCTCGATCAATGAATTCGCTTGAGAGTTTGGTAGGCCCGATGATACTTCGCGAGGCGTTCCAGGTCCTTCGGCTGAAGGTCGGACAGCCGCGCCATGTCCATGTTGTCTTTCAAATCAGCCAGTTTGACTTTTCTGGCGATGACATTGGCGCCCGCGCGCATCACGAATTCCTCATAGCTTTCGCCGGATCGCCGGCTCAGGGCCGTCACCGCTTCGATGACTTCCTGCGGGATACCGGCCTGGCGCAGATCGTCGAGGCTTGTTTCCGAATCTTCGATCACGTCATGCAGCAGGGCGGCGATCATTACCAGCGGCTCTTCCATGCGCATCATCACCCGAAGCGGATGCAGAATATAAGGGGCGCCGGCCTTGTCTTTTTGTCCCCGATGGGCTTTCAAGGCGATCTCAAGAGCTTTTTCCAGTGGATCCATGTTAACTCAATTCCTGTTTCGACAAGAGTCGAATCAGGAACAATACCATGCTCCCGATCATTAGAATAGACGAAAATACGATGCCGATGACGTTGCCGACTGAGCGGATCAGATGCGGCCGTTTCAAGACGACCTCGCATTTGTCATAATATGACCGATCAGATTGGAGTCCATGAATTTCAAGAAAGTAATCGCCCGGTCGGGGTATATCGAATTTTCTGATGCCGACCGTGGCGGTTGAATAACCTGAACTCGAGGGACGCAACCATATGCCACGGCTCTCAACGCGTGTGCCGTCCGCCGCCCTTATTTCGTACGTGAGTTTCGCAAAACGGGTTGTAAAGCGCGGTCCTTTGATGCAGAGCATCACCGGTCCCGCTTCTCCGAACGCCATTTTTTGCCGTTCCAAAAGCGGTAGAGTCAGCATCAGGGATTGTCTTTCCAACCTGATGATGTTGTAAATGAAATATCCCAGTAACGCCGCGGCGACCGCGAAAACCAGCGCCGATATCCACAAGCCGTTTCGATATAGCAGTGTGAGGATGGACATATTCATCGTTTTGGGCCTTCGGTGGTCAAAGATTCGAATGAATGCGCGTGATATATTCCTTCAATCCAGGGATACCCCAAAAAAGGCCAAATGCGCCGGGCAGCGCCAGTGTTTATCGAAAGGACGGGCGCATTGCCGGATCAACGTGATCCTGGCATCGCCATCGGCCTTGGGGACAGGTCCTTGCACCGAGATCGATTCGTCATCCAGAAATCGGTCATGGTAATACTCGACGGTGTATACTTCACACTGCTCAATGAACTGCCCTATTACATCGAATTGATCAATCGATAATAGTTTGCCGTAACCGCGATATACACATCCTTCTATTCAGATACCTGGCACTGGTCTGGGCGATTTGGCGCGTCCAATGCGAATCGGTGCGACCGTACATGGAGCCGGACGTCCATGGCGACTTTCAAGGCGACGAGAAAAAACAGCAGCGGTACCGGCGAGCCGAGCATGACAACCGGCACGCCCGCCACGATGATCGCGGCATGGAGTGATAATACCCGCTCATACGGCTGGAACATTAAATTCGTGAGGGTAGCCGAACGATATTCCCGTTTAAAGATATAATTTTGAATGAAGGAAACGCCGTGGCTGACCAACAGGCCCGCAATCTGCCACTCGGATCCTAGCGGACGGCCGCGCCAAAGGCCGGCGATGACGAGGATGAGCAATTGCGGGAAAATCAGAGGCCCAGGCCACGTAAGCCCGCGAAAGAGAGATTCGAATTCCTCGCCCAATTGAAAGGCGGCCTCGATCCCGGCGCTGAGCCTGAGCAGAACCATGAGAAACAGACCATGTGCGGCGCAGAAACCGCCGAAGTGGACGCAAAAAAAGGGGATAACGAATAACTTGCACAAGTCTCCCAGGGGATTGTCCACTTTTGGAAGCGTCAGCTTGAGAACGCCGTATAAACCGATAATCACGTTCTCGGACCAGTAAAGCAGAATGATGACGGCCGCATTCCAGCCAAACCAGATAACCCCCACCACGGGAACCATGTTAGCGGCCGCAAGGGAAACGATCGAGAGATCGATCCGGGAATATGGTTTTGTATTAGCCATATCTTTTTGCGGGTGAGTATAGCCCTTGGACTCCGCCATTCCAAGATAAAACACAACACGAAAACCAAGCGGAACCGGGTAAATTTACGGTCGACCAGTGGGCGAGCGTTCAATAATATAAATTGTCGGATGGGCCAAATGTTTTTCGCTGGCGCTATCGAACGGAGATGGGTAAGAATCAGGCGCCTCCAAAACGTGGAAAACCACGGATTTTGCTCATCTGATGAGGGTGTCGCATGTCGAAGGTGCTCGTAGCCGCGGGATTAACGTTGCTGGCGGGATTGCTCTGGCTGCTGGCGCCGCCGCGCACGGGCGGACTCCCGCCGCCCCCGGGAGTCGACGCCGGTGACATCGTCGAAATCACCTACATGGGTCCGACGGGTCCGCTGCAGCCGGCGATGAGCGACGCGGCGCTGGAGTTCGAGCGCTTGTCGGCCGAATCCCACAGGAAAGACCCTTCGCATCCGGTCTATCGCGTCGTTGCCGGGCAAACCGGCGTTAAAGACATGGTCGGCGATCCGACACGCTTCATGCTGAGCATCGCGGGCGGCATGCCGCCCGACGTGATTTACTTCGACCGCTACGCCATCGCCGAGTGGGCGGCCCGCGGGGCCTTCGCGCCGCTCGACACTTACATCGCGGCCGATCTGAAGGCCCGCCACCCCGACGCGATCCGGCCCGGGCGTTTCTACAAGGCCGTGTGGAAAGAAGCGTGTTACCAGGATCGTGTCTACGGCATTCCTAACGACGTCGATAACCGCATCCTCTACTTCAACAACGACCTTTTCCGCCGCGCCGGACTGGTGGACGCGAGTGGAAAACCCGTGCCGCCGTGCACCTGGAACGAGATGCGGGAGTGCGCGCGGAAACTCAATCAGCGTGACGAATCCGGACGGCTCAAGGTGCTGGGGATCTCGCCCACACTGGGCAGCAGCGCCGGTTTCTACATGTTTTCGTTTTGCAACGACGCCCGCTTCATGAGCGACGACGGCCTGCGCTGCACGATGAACGAGTCGCGCGCCGTCGAGACGCTCGAGTATCTCCTCGATCTCTATACCGACGCCGGCGGCTACCAGCAGGTGATGGCTTACCAGTCCGGTTTCCAGGGCGGCGCGCTGGATCCCTTTCTCACCGGCAAGGTGGCGATGCGGATCGAGGGCCAGTATTACATACCGATGATCCTGCAATTTGCGCCCGACATGGACTACGGCACCGCGCCGCCGCCGATCTCGGATCGATTCGCGGCGGCCGGGGGCACGCCCGCTTCATTTGCCGGGGGGTGGGCGTATTCCATCCCGGCCAAGGCGCGCCACAAAGAGGCCGCCTGGGAGTTCATCCGTTTTATCACGAGCGACCGCGTGCGGGAGATGCTGCTCGAGGGCAACCGCGACGCCGTCGAAGCGCAGGGCCGGATCTTCGTGCCGAACTTCGTCGCCGAAGCCGACCTCAACGAACGTTTCCTTAACCGTTATGTCTTCAGCAACCCGCGCATGCCGGCGGCGGCCAAGGTCGGCATGCGCATCGCGGCCGACCTGATGCCCCGCTCCCTGACCCCGCCCAACACGCCGGTGGGACAGCTCATCTGGACCCAGCATATCGTCGCCATGGAAGAAGCCTGCTACCTGAAAAAAAGCCCGCGGCAGGCCCTCGATGACGCCACGGCCCTGGTGCAGCGCGAGCTCGACCGCTTCCTCCATCCCCCCCAGGGGCGGCCGGTCCGCTGGACGTGGTTTTTCGTCGCCTACGCGCTGTTGGTTGTGCTGTTCGCCGTGGGCGCCTGGCAATGGGACACCCGCGGCGGCGTTCGCCGGCGCCTGGGGCGCGGTCGTTTCACCCGCGGGCAATGGCGCGCCGGTTACGCGATGGTCGCGCCCTGGGTGATCGGCTTCGCCATCTTCGGGGGCGGGCCGCTGCTCTTTTCGGTGCTGATGAGTTTTTGCGATTACGATCTGTTCAATCCGCCGCGCTGGATCGGCCTGGCCAACTACCGTTACTTCTTCGGAGAGGACGACCTGGTGCCCAAGGCGATGCTCAACACGCTGTTCATGGTCATCGGCGTGCCGCTGGGGATGGCCGTTTCGCTGGCCCTGGCGCTGCTGCTCAACCAGCGGGTGCGCGGCATTTCAATCTGGCGCACGCTGTTCTACCTGCCGGCCATCATGCCGGCCGTGGCGGGCATGGTGTTGTGGATCTGGATCTTCAATCCGGTGGGGGGCGTCATCAACAAACTGATCGAGATGGTTGGCTTCCAGGGGCCCAACTGGCTGGCCTCCGAATACTGGAGCAAGCCGGCGCTGATCCTCATGGGATTGTGGGGCGCCGGCGCGCAGATGCTCATCTGGCTGGCCGGACTGAAAGGCATCAGCCCCCATTATTACGAGGCGGCGGCGCTCGACGGCGCGGGCCGCTGGAAGCAATTCGTCCACGTGACGCTGCCGATGCTGACCCCTTACATATTCTTCAATCTGGTCATGGGCCTGATCGGCATCTTTCAGATTTTCGAGGTGGCCTTCATCATGACCCAGGGCGGACCGGTCGATTCGACCCTGTTCTACGTCTACCATCTCTTCAACAACGCCTTCCGTTACGGCCACATGGGCTACGCCTCCGCGATGGCCTGGGTTCTGTTCGCCATCATCATGACGCTAACCTTCGTGCAACTGAAAATGGCCAATCGTTGGGTTTATTACGAAGGGGACTGAACCGGTCGTTGGCCCGGCGCGACTCATTCCCCCACGGTTGCCCCCCTGTGTCCAGCGCGGCGGTCTATTGCGCCACGGCCAGTTCGTGGTCGTTGGGCTCACGGTCGGGCGGAATCGGTTCGGTCATGTCCGGCCCCGCATCCTCCGGCGTCGAATCGCCCCGCGCCACCGCTGTCCAGGTTGGCGCTTCGCTGCCCCTGGGATATTTTCGTAACCCATTTGAGGCCGAGACGGATATGGAAGCCATTCAACACCGCACGCATTCACTTGAATTGAATTTCAACGATGCCGGTCCGGCCGGAAAGATCGCGCGCCCAAACCCAGTCGCTGTCGCCCGAGTGCTGACGTTCGTGAGCGATCGGGCGGCCGTTGAAGAGATGGTAGACG
>JAMCWS010000126.1:3187-10976 GCA_023480605.1 bacterium | reverse complement strand
GAGACTCGTTTCGACTTTTTGGCCCTGACCTGTCCTGTCTCGCACCAAAAGGGCGGCAGTTATTCCCCTTACCATAGCCATAGCGGCGGCGTGGCTTGCCACATTTACCGCCATGTACTGTGGACCTTCGGGTCTGGACTGGCCTATACCGACCATCATGCGGCCGATCTTGGCGGCGACGACTGCATCGTATCCCTTGTATTTAGCGTAGGGACCTCTCGGACCGAATCCTGTTATAGAACAGTAGATCAAATCGGGGTGTTGCGCGGCCAGAACCTCATAATCTATTCCCAAACGCTCGGCAATCGCGGGTCGAAAACTGGCGACCACTACGTCCGACCGGCGGGCGAGATGTTGGGCTTGTCGCCGTCCTTCCGGTGATTTCAGGTCCAGGGTCACGATCTTCTTACCCCGATTCCATTGGAGCGAGGCCGGCCAGGCGCGGGGCGTCGAGGACGATCTCGCGGCCCAGGCCGGCGGCGCCCTCGTGCAGGCGGGCGTGGCGCGCCACGCGGGTGAGGAAGGCCTCCGCGCGGCGACGGTCGGCGCCGGCGGTCCGGCGTTGGGATTCGGCGCCGGTTGGCGTGGTCGCGTCGCTCGGGGCGACCGCCGCGGCATCGGCTTCGTGGGCAGCGTCGCCGTCGGTTCCTCGCGTCCGCGGCGGCCGGCGCAGGGCTTCGAGGAAGTAGGATTCGGAGAGGCGTACCCAGCAGCGGGCGGCGGTGGCCATCTCGCCGAACAGGTCGAGTCCAGCAACGCGGCCGCCGATCATGACCAGGAATCCCGTCGCGCCCTCGGGCAGGCGCAGCTTCTCGCGGAAGGCCGCCAGGCGCGGCTCGCTGGCGGCGTAGCCGTCCTCGAGCGAATCGGTTGACGAGGACGCGGCGACGCTGTCCAGGCATTCGGCGACCTTGTCCCAGACCTCCAACTGGTCGCTTACGGGCAGGCCGGTGCGCTGCATGTTCGCCATGACCGAGCGCACCTTGGCGCGACGCAGGTCGGGGGGCGCGCTGCGACGCACCGCGAAGTGGCGGCTTGTGTAGCGCCATCGGCCGCGCTCGACGCAACTGACCGGCAGCGGGAAGCGCGCGTGAGCCGGCACGAGGATCGTCAGGTTCACGACGCGATTCTGCTTGGCGCCGATCAGCACGTCGCCCTCGAGGATGAGGACAGGCTTCTCGCCGCGGTTTTCGACCACGAGCTCGGGGACGCTGCCGCCCTCGGTGGCCTCGCTGATCACGGCCGTTTCGGCAGCCAGGGCGTCTTCGAGCAGGTCGTAGGCAGGCCGATGGCCGTCGGGCGTAAAGAGGGGATAGATCGCCAGGGATTCGTAAACGGCCGGTTCGCCCAGGTGGGCTTGGCGGATGAGGGCCGCGAGGCCGCCGGCGGGATCCGGCGCAGGGTTTCCGTGATCCATCGGCGAGGCGTTGTTACTATCGGAGGCGGTCATGGCCGTGGTTCCTTTCGGAGTCAAGAATGGTGAAAACTTCAATCTCGATTACGAGTCATCGCAAAGCGGAGCCGCCCATGCCCAACAGGCGGCCGAGAAGGATCGCGTCGAACGGCATGCCGATGCGCTCGAGGTGGCGCGTGACGCGGCGGCGATGGCCGGCGTCGGCGGCGCGGTCCGAGCGGATGACGATCGTCGCGCCCTCGGCGCGCGCCGCGTGATAGAGACCCACATACTCGATCAGCAGCGTCTCCAGCCGCTCGCCGCGGCCGGGAAAGGCGTCACAGATGCCGTCGAAATCGACGTATAGGCATTCCGCCGGATAGGGTGCCGGGCCGGTCATGAAAAGTTCCTCGCTTTCCGGCCGGGGGCCGGTTGGTTTCGGGGCGGATGCCTGAGCCGCTCGCCGCGTTTGCGCTCTGCCTTTCTTCTATATGCAAGCGGCATGCCAACGCATTTTGTTTGTAAGTATTGGACTTGGCGCTCTAGGATGGGCGGCGCGATGTCAAGGAATGAAAAACGGGTATCATTTTTTAATCGGAAGGAGCGCCACCGTGAGTTCGCAGATCCTGGTCGCCGCCAAACGCCCCGCCGCCCCCCGACTGCTGGCCATCTCGCCCACGCCCGAGTGCCTGGCCCTGGCCGCGCACCTGCGGCCGCACTGGGACGAATTCGCCGTCGTCGGCGCCAAGCTCATCCGCGAGCGGCTGGAGCGATGGGCGACGGAGCGGCCGGGCGCGGCGGCGACCATCTGCTTGGCCGACCTCCAGGAGCCGGCCCGTGTGCGCCCGGCGCTCGTGGGTTTTGCCGCAACCGGCGCGCGGGTCCTTTGGCTCGCCAGGCGCGACTCGGCCGCGGTCGTGAAGGCCTGCGCCGGCGTGGACCGCGTCAAGCTGTGCTGCGCCGCGACGCTCACCGAGGCGACCACCCAGGTCTTCACCGCGCCCGGCGCGCCCCCCGACCCCGCCCAGCCCGACCTGCAGGACTACCTGCGCTACAAGATCAACCTCTACTTCATGAAGATGATGGAAGACCTCGCGCCGCTGGCCGAGGCCATCGAGACGCTCGCGGCCCTGGGCGGCCGGCCCTTCGCCCTCGCCCGCCTCGCCCCGCGCGACCAGGCCTCGCTGCGCCATTTCCAGGAGACCGACTTCCCCTACATCGAGGGCCAGAGCGCGCCGGTCCTGGCCCTCAAGCGCCGCATCCTGGCCCTGGCCGCCGCGCCCATGAGCGTCCTCATCACCGGCGAGACCGGCACCGGCAAGGAGGCCGTCGCCTTTTACCTGCACGAGTTCAGCGCCCGCCGCGCCGGCCCGTTCGTTTCGATCAACTGCGCCGGTCTCGACGAAAACCACCTGCGTTCGGAGCTTTTCGGCCACCGCCAGGGCTCGTTCACCGGCGCCATCGCCCACCGCAAGGGCCTGGTGGCCCGCGCCGCCGGCGGCACACTCTTCTTCGACGAACTGGGCGATATGCCGCTCTCGGTGCAGGCCGACCTCTTGCGTTTCCTCCAGACGCGCCGCTTCCGCCCGCTGGGCTCCGACAAGGAGGAGACGGCCGACGTGCGCTTGGTGGCCGCTGCGCAGCCCGACCTGTTCGAGAAGCTCGCCGCCGGCGACTTCCGCCCCGACCTCTACTACCGCGTCGCCGAGGTGGAACTGGCCACCCCGCGCCTGGCCGACGTGCCCGACGATATCCCGCGCATCATCCGCAACATCATCTATCGCCACCGCGCCCTGGTGCAGGCCGGCACGGGCGCGTCAGGCGGCGCGGGCGCGTCGGGCGCGTCGGATCGTGGCAATGCGGTGGTCGACGGGGAGGCGAAGGCATATGGGAGTATGCCGATCGGCGGAAGCACGGCAACCGGCGCAAGCTTGAACGCTGCCGCCGCTGGCGGCGACCCGATCCGCGCCACGCTCGATTACTTCCGCGCCGGCGAGCCGATTCTGCGCGCCTACGGCTGGCCGGGCAACGTGCGCGAACTGGCCCGCCTGGTGCGCCGCCGCCTTTTCGTCGGCGACGACGTTCTGCCGGAGATCGAGCGCCTGACCCAGACGCCCGCGGGCGTCGCCGGCCGCTACCCGATCTTCCACCCCATCCACGGCCCGGACGACATCGAACCGGCCCGCACCATCATGCGCCGCTACGTTCGCCATGTCTGGTCCCAGCGCGGCAACCAGACCCAGCAAGAAATCGCCCGCCGCCTCGGCCTCTCGATCAACACCTTCAAAACCCAACTGGCGGACGGCGGCCAATCGCCTTCCGGGAGATAGAATATTCGCGTTTTGCATCCGATGATTGTCGGTCTACCTGACCTGCAAACGCATGGGAGAAAAGGCGTGCGCCCATCAGGCCTTTGTTCTTGGCTTGCAGAATCCAAACCGATTCCAGCCAGCGGGGACATAGCCTTCGCATTGTTCTCCATCGATTGACCACCCATCCGAAGTCACGTGATTTTTCTTTCCAAATATTCTTGACTTCTCCTTGTCGTCGTCGCATCGTGCAAACCGCACCGTTGATATTCCATCTTTGAATCATTTTTATACAACGGGAGACGGACATATGTGTCATGCGCATTCTTGCCAATATTTCGCCTTGTTCCTGGCCCGTTTGGGCGCAATTGCCACGCTCGCATTCATCGCGATCTGTGCAGGCAGAGCCTCGGCAAGAGTGATTTATGTCAAAGCCGACGCCACGGGACCCAATTCTGGCGACTCATGGTCCGCCGCCTACACGGACCTTCAGACGGCTTTGACGCAGGCCGAGTGGGGCGATGAAATCTGGGTCACCGCCGGCACCTATACGCCCACCAACGACACCGACCGCACCAAGTCCTTCGTCATGCCGGCCGGTGTTGCGATCTACGGGGGGTTTACCGGTGGGGAGGCGAATCGTGAAGAGCGAAATTGGGCGGCGCATGAGACGGTTCTGAGCGGAGACATTGGCAAAGAAGAGGAAACCGCAGACAATTCCTACCATGTGGTTGTCGGCGGATTCAACGCCGTCTTGGACGGATTCACAATTACGCGAGGATCCGCCTATGGATCGAGAAACGGATCATATGGTGGGGGAATACTCAACGATTCTGTCTCTCCGCGGATAGTCAACTGTACGATACGCAACAACTTGGGTCATTACGGATGCGGAATGTATAATCTCAATGCTTCGCCGACTGTGGCGTATTGCACGTTTGCGTGTAATGGTAATTCGATCGATACTCGCGAAGGCGGCGGGATGTCCAACCATAATAGTTCGCCTGCTGTGACTAATTGCATGTTCAATGGAAATACGGCCGAGGATGGCGGCGGGATGTACAATACCTCAGACTCGCCGACAATAGTCAATTGCACGTTCAATGGAAACTCGGCAAGTAATCAAGGCGGAGGGCTGTTCGTCTTCTATGCCTCTTTGTCGATTACCAATTGTATTTTCTGGGGCAATAGCGCGATGCTTGGGTCAGAGATTTGCGTATTGACGAGCGGTGGCGCCATTTCCAATTACTACCACTGCGACATCAAGGGCAGCGGCGGAAGCGGAGCACAGTGGAATCCAGCTCTGGGTATCGACAGCGGCGGGAACATCATGGCCGATCCGCTTTTCGTCGACGTTGCCAACCCGGCCGGCGCTGACGGTATCTGGATGACGGATGATGACGGATTGGCTTTGCAGGCGGTATCGCCTTGCATCGACGCCGGCTTGGTCGATGACGCACCCACGACTGACATCTTGGGCAATCCGCGGGTCGGCGCGCCCGATATCGGCGCCTACGAATATGCCTCGTCTTCGCCCACCCCGACGCCCACGCCCCTGCCCCCCGTACCGGTACGGATCACGATTTCGTGCGACCTATCCACGACATCCGCGTCGACGGCCGATGGAAAAACCATTAAGTATACCTACGTCTGGTCGAATGGGCGCGACCACACCGTCACCCACGGCCCGAAAGCCAACATGAACGACATCCTGGCCGAAATGGACCTCGCGCGCCCGGGCGATCTCTGGACCGTTACCGTGACCCCCAGCGCTGGCGACGTGACCGGCCCTTCCACCACGGCGAAAGTGCGGATTCTCAATCCCGACGAAAGCGGTGCGGCACAGTGGGCCCTGTATGAATAACGAGACACGCGGCCCGCGACGATCAGCGACGCGGCAATGTTTTTGGATTCCGAAAAGGACGGACCGCCCGCGCGCCGGAATCGGGACAACCCGCGCGATTCGGCCGCGAGAGACGCGCTACTCAATCGTGTCCCCCGATCGATGGAAACAGGATCGCGTGATTTCTCCGCGAATCGCCTGTTTTTGCGCGTCCCGGGTCAATCGGTGCGACCGGACCGAACATCCGGAAATTGGGCCTAATTGTTGGCTGGGATTTGTCAGTCGCCGCTTGACGACCGGTGCTTCGCGCGGGAGGATGGCCGTCGATCGACGGAACCCATGCGCGGGCGACGGCGTGGAGACTGTCCTCTATTCAACGGGGCGGACGCCCTGACATACGGGAGGCAACGACGGTGACCGATACGAAAGCGACCGACGCCGCGCACACCAACCGCAGGCAATTCATGAAGGGCGCCGCCGCCGGCGCGGCCGGGCTCGCGCTGCCCGGTTGCGCCGGCCTGGCCACCGGCCCGCGCCGCGGCGACCGCCCCGATATCATCCTCATCCTGACCGACGACATGGGCTACTCGGACCTGGGCTGCTATGGCGGCGAGATCCGCACGCCCAACCTGGACCGCTTGGCCGCCGGCGGCGTACGCTTCACTCATTTCTACAACACCAGCCGCTGCTGCCCCACGCGCGCTTCATTGCTGACGGGCCTCTATCCCCACCAGGCGCATGTCGGCCACATGACCGGCAATCCCAATCCCAAAGTCCACGGCATCCCCAGCTACCGGGGCGACCTCGCCTACAACGGCATCACCATCGCCGAGGTGCTGCGCGGGGCGGCGACCTCGCCTACAACGGCGTCACCATCGCCGAGGTGCTGCGCGGGGCGGGCTACGCCACCGCGATGGTCGGCAAGTGGCACGTCTGCCGCTCGGTCGAGCCCGACGGCCCGCGCAACAACTGGCCCCTCCAGCGCGGCTTCGAGCGCTATTACGGCACGCTGGTCGGCGCCGGCACCTACTTCGATCCCCCGTCGCTCCTGCGCGACAATACGATGATGACCCGCTTCACCGACCCCGAGTATCAACCCGAGCATTACTACTACACCGACGCGATCAGCGACCACGCCGTTCGTTTCATCAGCGAGCACGCCGCCGCCCGGCCCGAGCAGCCGCTGTTCATGTACGTGGCCTACACGACGGCCCACTGGCCGATGCAGGCCCCCGAAGAGGACATCGCGCGCTACAAGGGCCAATACGACGGCGGTTATGAGCCGATCCGCCGGGCGCGTTTCGAACGGCTGCGCCGGATGGGCATCATTCATCGCGAGTGGGACCTGTCGCCCCAGGCCGGCGACTGGGCCACGGTCGAGCACAAGGCCTGGGAGGCGCGCTGCATGGAAGTCTACGCGGCGATGATCGAGCGCATGGACCAGGGCGTGGGACGCATTGTCGCCGAACTGGAGCGGCGCGGGCGGCTCGACAATACGCTCATCCTTTTCCTGCAGGACAACGGCGCCTGTCAGGAGCCGGTCGGGCGCTCCGGGCAAATGACGCGCCCGGATCGGCCGCCGCTGCCGCCTATCCCCGAGGACGAGATCCTGCTGGCCGTGATTCCCAAGCAAAACCGCCGCGGCGTGCCGACCCTCATGGGGCCGGGCGTCATGCCGGGCCCCGAGGACACCTACATCGCCTATGGCCGCGACTGGGCCAACGTCTCCAACACGCCCTTCCGCGAATACAAACACCTGGTGCACGAGGGGGGCATCGCGACGCCCCTCATCGCCCACTGGCCGCGCGGCATCGCCCGCCGCGGCGCGCTCGAGCACCAGCCCGGCCACCTGGTCGACATCATGGCCACCTGCGTCGACGTGGGGCGCGCCGCCTACCCGGCCCAGTTCGGCGGCAACCCGATTCAACCACTGGAGGGGTGCAGCCTCACGCCGGCCTTCGCCGGCCGCCCGCTCGGGCGCAAGGGCGGGATCTTCTGGGAACACGAGGGCAACCGCGCCGTGCGCGACGGCCGCTGGAAACTGGTTGCCAAGGGCGCGCGCGACAATGGCGGCGTCTTCGCGCCGTGGGAACTCTACGACATGAAGGCCGACCGCACCGAGATGCACGACCTGGCGGCCGAGCAGCCCGAGCGCGTGCGCGCCGACGTCATCCGCTACGGACACGCCGCCGGCGATCTGGTCGACCACACCTACCGGCAGGCCATCACGGCCGCCGGTTCGGG
>JAMCWS010000126.1:838-3177 GCA_023480605.1 bacterium | reverse complement strand
TGCACGACCTGGCGGCCGAGCAGCCCGGGCGCGTGCGCGGCATGGCGGCCATGTGGGACGAGTGGGCCCGCCGCGCCCATGTCCTGCCCTGGCCGTGGAACGTCAGCCGCTGACGTTGCACCCGATGATAGGGCGTGACAGGCGTCAGAGGTCGATCGAGTTTTAGGACGTTTCGGAGCCCACGTTCATGTTGAATGTGATCGTCGCGACTTTACGTTGAGGTCGGTCGGTATATGCTCCCAGGCGGCGGCCGATGAGTTCCAGCGCCTTGAGTTTGTCGTGCAGTTCGATTTCGACCGACATGAGGGGGATTTGATTGCCGGCGTCGTCGGTCGTCATCCGATGGTTTTGATCCTGACTTTTTTTGAGGCATGCTTTCGGCGCCGGCGTCAGGTTCACAAAGTCTTGCATCGTCAGTCGGCCGCCCTTGAGAGCGAGGATCTCCGGCAGGTCCGTGAAGGCGAGTTTATCGAGAGCGGCGTCGACACGGGCGATGGTGAGTTTGGTTTCGGCGGCCTGTTCGGCTCGTAGTCTGGCGATTTCGGTCTGGATGTCGGGATTTGTCAGGAGACGCGACCCCGTGTCGCGCGCCGACCGACGCGAGTATCCCGCCCGGATGGCCGCCCGAGTGGCGTTGAGATCGACCAGGTATTCGAGCGCGAAGCGTTGTTGGCGATGATTCATCATGATAACCAAGGTATACCACGTTTGCGGGTCGGAGTCGATTTACATTTATTGCGAAGGACATATTATGCGTATAATATACGTATAATATACGTATCTACCGAAATCAGGAAAAGGAACCGAAGGTCATGTCAGTAAGAATCAAGTCCACTTCCCAGCGAACCATCTATCTGCCTCCCGCCGATTGGATCGCGATCCGCCGCCAGGCGGCCAGCGCGGGCCTGAGCACAAGTGCCTTGATCCGCCTTTGGTCGCGCTTGTGGGCCAGTGGGAGCCCGCTGTTGCCTGCCAGCGCCGCCAAGAGGCCCAAGACTCGACCATCCGCCTGATCGACCGCATTGGAGATCCCACCCGCCTTTGCCCCCCAGGAAAACTCTTGGGCCTTGGTTCCGCTTGGCCGAACCCGTTTGGCGGGCTATAATCCGCGATGCAGGGCCGTAGCGGACAATTCGGCTCCCGAGCCGACCTTGTAGATTCCTTCGGGGCGCCAACGGCCGCAGCGGCGGGCAGAAGCAATTTTTGGCGGGTCTTCCTCCGCGCGTAGCCGTATCTCGGATCAGCCACCCCGTGTATACATCCCAGGATTCATTTTCGGGCTGTTTCCAGAACCACACCGGCACTTCGATGCCGTCTTCGAGCGCGAGATCCCACATCGCCATCACCCAGTGCGCCCGTGAAGGCATGTTCCAGGTCCAGTAGTCCCCGCCAGGCTTGAGACAGTCGCGCGCGTCGGCGGTCCAAGTTTCAGGTGTAACGCGCTGGCCGGCCGGCCGAAATCGGTTGGCCCGCTCGATCCGCTCGCGGGACTGAATTGGCGGGGCGTCGACCAAGGGGAGCGGCAAGGGGTGCTGGCCAGGGGGCAGGCTCGGGCGTCCCGGCGGCCGGCCGGGGAACGGTGCGCGCCGCGGGGGAAGCGGCGCCGCGACGCCGGCCTGACGCGCCAGGCGGGATTGTAGATCGTTGAGTGCCATGATTGGGTCTCCGTTGTCTTATTTTACGTATCCGAACGTTTTCCGAACGTTTGCCGAACATTTTTTGCATGTTCGGAAACGTAAGTTAAGCGAAATCAGACGAATGCACCTAAAATTCGAACATGCCGAACTTTTTTTTATACCTACATGATGTGCGGGCGCGTGCGCGCATGCGTGTATAAGGTTTGGAAGAAAGATCGTAATGTTCGGAAAATCCTTATATAATATTGATAATATAAAACTTATACGTCCGAACTTGCATCCCTGAAGTTCGGAAAAGTTCGGAGAAGTTCGGATGACAAATCCGAACATTCCGAACTTTTTTCCGGCTTTCCGCTTGGTGGTATGCAAAAATCCGAACATTCCGAACTTTTCTCCGTGATGCCAGACGGCACTGTAATCAATCCGAACTTTCCGAACTTTTTTATTGGTTGCCGCAATCCGAACGTGCCGAACATTATTTACACTCTCGCGTTGATTTCGAGATGATATACCTTGCCGTGTCCACCTTCGGAACATCGGATACGCTTGTCCAAAATCGGAGTGTCCTCGTGTTTCTGAAGCCACTTGCCCATGGCCGATGACTTGGCTTTCTCGGTCTTGCGATCAACAATCCAGTCCAGCACGTTTGCCCGGTCGGCAGTCCCGACCAGATCCCCGGGCGTCACGCGCTGGTCCTGGAAC
>JAMCWS010000126.1:0-828 GCA_023480605.1 bacterium | reverse complement strand
CCTGGACCTCGTTCCACCAGGCCGTAACGAACTGGTCGCGCTGTTCGCCGTCGTCGTCGCGTTTGGCCTGCCACGCCTCTTCGTTGAGCCGCCAGTGCTGGAAGCCGTTGTACCACATGATCCCGCCGATCATCCGGGCCCAGTCCTCGAAGCCGCCCATGGGCCGCGGCTTGGGCGACGGCGGACATCCGCCGACAATCCACGAATCGATCATCCCGGTGAGGATCGACAGGATGTAGTAACGCCACTCGCGGACGTGCGCGAAGATGTCGGGGTGAACGAACTTTGTGCGCCGCTCGGGGTGCGCGTCCTTGGGCTGGAGCGTGATCGGCACGACGCGCTTGGCGATCTCGCCCGAGCACCGCGTGTTGTTGCCCGTGGCGACCACCGTAAGCGTGTTCTTGAGGCTCAGGATGCGCGTCTGCTGCAGTAGCCTCGCCTGATATGTCCCGGCGGTCAGAAGCGGCGCCACGGCCCGGGTCTCCTGCGACCCTCTGGACTGGACGTGTCTTCGGACCCATTCCTCCACGAGGGTTCCTGCGCCGGTCCAAATGTCCCTCCGGGACCCCGGATTCCTGGAGGATTTCTGGAGAAATCCGCCAAACGGGGTCGAGTCGTTCCTCGGACCGTTCGAGCCTGGAGCTTACCGGACTGGTCGGACGGGCCTGATTCGATCGCAGAAGCATGGCGCGACGGTGGAGGAGCGGCGAACGGACGCACTCGACCGCGCCGCCGGAGGCCCTGCTGAAGCCGCGCCTCAGACCTCGACTCCGTGCTCCTCGGCTCCTCGGCTCCTCGACTCCGTGCTCCTCGGCTCCTCGGCTCCTC
>JAMCWS010000340.1:1432-10978 GCA_023480605.1 bacterium | reverse complement strand
GCCTTTTCCCAGACCTCGCGGGGGCTTTCTACGGCGTGGCCACCCTCGGGCAACTCGTCCGCCAACTCATCGGCCGTCACCCCGCCGGCGAGGCCAAGCCCGGCGAACTGCCCTGCCTGCGAATCGAGGATTGGCCCGACTTCCCCAACCGCGGGGTGATGCTCGACGTCAGCCGCGACAAGGTTCCCAAACTGGAGACGCTCAAGGCCCTGGCCGACCGCCTGGCCGGCTGGAAAATCAACCAGATGCAGCTTTACGTCGAACACACCTTCGCCTACCGCAACCACCGCGAGGTCTGGGAAAAGGCCTCGCCGCTGACGGGCGAGGAGATCCTGGAGTTAGACGCGTGGTGCCGCGAGCGCCACATCGAATTGGTGCCCAACCAGAACTCCTTCGGCCACTTCGAACGCTGGCTCAAATTCGACCGCTACAAGCCGCTGGCCGAACTTCCCGAGAAAGCCTCGACCCTGTCGCCGGTCGAGCCGCGGGCCGTCCACCTGCTCGGTGAACTCTACGCCGAATACCTGCCGCATTTTTCAAGCCGCCAGTTCAACGTCGGCTGCGACGAAACGTGGGACCTGGGCAAGGGGCGCAGCAAGCCGGCCGTCGAGGCCCGGGGCGAGGGGCGCGTTTACCTCGACTTCCTGCTCCAGATCCATCGTCTCGTGCAGAAGCACGGCCGGACGATGCAGTTCTGGGGCGACATCATCATGCACCATCCCGAACTAATCGCGGAGCTGCCTGAGGGCATCATCGCGCTGGAGTGGGGCTACGATGCCGGCCACCCCTTCGCCGAGGACGGGCGCAAGTTCGCCGAGGCGGGCGTGCCCTTCTACGTCTGCCCGGGCACATCGAGCTGGAACTCGATCTGCGGCCGGACGAAAAACGCCATGGACAACCTTTGGAGCGCCGCCGGCAATGGGTTGGCCTGCGGCGCCATCGGCTTCCTCAACACCGACTGGGGCGACTGGGGCCACTGGCAGCACCTGCCGGTCTCCTACCTGGGTTTCGCCTACGGTGCGGCGGTCAGTTGGGCCGCCGAGGCCAACCACGAAATCGACATCGTCCGCGCCCTCGACCGCCACGCCTTCGAGGACGCCGCCGGCGTCATGGGGCGCGTCGCCCACGACCTGGGCAACGCCTACCTGGCCACGAACGTCACTCCGCGCAATTCCAGCATCCCCTGGCGGCTCTTCCACGACCCGGCACGGCCGCTGGACTCGGACTGGATGGCGCAGATCAAGGCCGACCGGCTCGAGGCGGCCGTGGCGGAAATCCGCGCCGCCCTGGCCCTGCTCTCGCAGCAGCAGATGGCGCGGCCCGACGCCTCCCTGATTGTCGACGAATTCCACAACAATGCCCGGATGATGCTCCATTCCCTGCGGATGGCGCTGACCCGCCTGGAGACGGGCGGCTCGCCTCTGCCCGAAGAGACGCGGCGCGAACTGGCCGAGGAACTCGAAGACATCATCACCGAATACCGGCGCCTGTGGCTCGCCCGCAACCGCCCCGGCGGCCTCGACGACAGCGTGTCGCGCTTCAACACACTGCGGAAATTCTATGCCTGAGCGGGCGCTCCCAGAGGCGCCGTCGCCGCCCGAGGCGCCGGCCTGGCGTTCGCCGAAATCACCGGGAGCGAGCGATATGGAGACGCGTTCCGGCGGTAAGCCGAAAAGTAAAGTCCAGATGGGCGTGGCCATCCTGGAATCCATCGGATTCGCGGCGGCCATCGCCGCCTGCTGGCTGACCGAGTTGTTCGACCCGCCGTTTTCCCTTTCGCAGCTCTTCATCGAGACGGGCGTCATCGCGATCGTCGGAGTTTTCACGGTCCGATGGTCCTGGCATGCCATCAAGCAGATCCGATATCTGGAGGGTTTCCTGGTGATTTGCGCCGCCTGCAAATCAGTCAAGGTGGATGACCGTTGGGTCGGCATCGAGGCCATGCTGCGCAACGAGCCGGATCTGCGCTTCTCGCACAGCATTTGCCCCGCCTGCGCCAAAAAGCTTTACGGGGCGAACCTCCGTGGGTGAGCGCGCCGGGGTGTCATCGCGGCGCCCGTCATGATCAGTCCCCCCCGCCGATGGGAGCCTCGTGGGGGGGCGGGACGATTTGCGGCTCGGGCTGGCCGTAATAATAAGCCAGCAGTTGGCGCGCCAGCGGCGCGGCGACGGCGCCGCCGTGTCCGGCGTGCTCCACGAAAACAATGATGAGAATTTCCGGTGCGTCGGCCGGCGCGAAGCAGGCGAACCAGGCATTCGAAGGAATGCCCTTGATGCCGTGCTGCGCCGTGCCGGTCTTGCCCGCCACGCGCCATTCGGGCTTGAAACCGGTGCGCGAAGCCGTGCCCTTGGGCGCGTCGTGCACGACGTCCCACAGGCCCTTGAGAATGAACTGACGGTTCTGCTCGGAGAGGGGCAGCCGCCCTTGTTCCTCGGCCTGACCGACCTTGATGGGTTCGCCCGCGGGGGAGCGTATCTCCTTGACGATCCGCGGCCGGTAGAGAATGCCGCCGTTGCACAGCGCGGCGTAAGCCCGGGCCATCTGGATCGGCGTCACGTCGATCAGTTCTCCCTGGCCGATGCCCATGTGCAAAACGCTGCCCAGAAAGGGAGTTTCGTTGCCCGCCGGTTTGCCGGCGACTTCCTGGGCGGGGGTCACCAGCTCGAATCCCGTGGGCTGGCCGAATCCGTACGCGCGCGCCATTTCGATCATGCCCGACGCTCCGACCTCCTTCGCCCAGCGATAAAAAAAGACGTTGCACGAGTCGCGCAGGGCGTCATTCATGTCTTCACGCCCATGGCCCCACTTGAGGTGACAGGGGAAGCGGAAGCTGGAGATGGTGATCGCCCCGTCGCAATCGGAGACATAGTTGGGCGACAGGCCTGCCTGGAGTCCGGCCGACGCGGTGACGATTTTGAAGGTCGAGCCGGGTGCGGTGGTGCTCATCGTGACCCGGTTGTAGGAGTTGCCGCGCAGGGGATCGTTCGGATCGTAAGTGGGATGACCGACCATGGCCAACACCGCCCCGTCGCGCGGATCCATGGCGACGATGGCGCCTTTCCAGTCGCCCAGCAGCGCGTCGGCCAAGCGCTGCAACCCGAGGTCGATCGTGAGCACGAGCGTGTTGCCCGGCTGGGCCTGCCTGTCGTCGTAGTGCGAGCGGACGCGCCCGTGGGCGTCGCGGGTGACGATCTCGCTGCCCATTTCGCCGTGTAAAACGTCCTCGAAGGTGAGTTCCGCCCCCAGGCAGCCGATCTTTTCGGTGCGCAGGTATCCTTTGTCGAGAAACCGGTCCAGACCGGCGGGGGAGATGTTGCCGACATGGCCGGTGACGCCGCCGGTGAGCGCCCCCTGGGGATAGTAACGTTGAAAGTAGGGGCGGGGCACCACGCCGGGCAGTTCGAAAGACTGCTCCATGACCGGCAGCACCTTGTCCATGGTCAGGTTGCGCACAAGCGTCAGGCTTTTCCAGGCCGGCCGCAGGCGGGCAACGACGGCTGCCTGGTTGAGCAGTTCGGGCCGGCCGAGCAGCCGGGCCAGGCGCTCGACGGTGGCGCGGATCTCCGCGCGCTTCAGATAGAACGGGCTCATCTCCAGGTCGTAAAGCGTCTCGTTGACGGCCAGGGGCTGGCCGCTGCGGTCGAGGATCCGTCCGCGGGGAGCCGGCAGGGGCTGCTCGAAGATGAAATTCCTTTCCGACAGTTCCTGGTAATAAGGGCCGCGCAAAACCGTCAGCTTATAGACGCGCGTGGCAAACAGAACCAGGACGGCGGCGAAAAGGGCAAACAGAACGGCCAGCCGCCGGGAAACGAACGGGAGATCCTCGCGAGTAAGGATCTCCTCGTCGATCGGCTCAGGGGGAGTGTTCGGTGCGCGTCGATTCATCGGAACTCGCCGGGGGGCGTCTGCCGTTCAGCGGCGGCCCGATCCCAGTGCGTTCCGGGGATTGCCTGGGCACGGGAACGCCGCCTGGCGGTCGCCCGGGCCGTCAGGGGGTGGAGATCACCGGCGTTTTGGCGAGGGGTGGCTGAGGAGACACCGCGTCGGCCGGCCGGAGCCGATGGACTCCTGGCGCGCCGAGTCCCCGCGTGGTTTGCGCGTCGAGCGCCAGGGTGGCCGTCGTCGGTTGCGTGCCGGTCGACTTGCCGTCTTCCCGCTTCACGCGCATCTTATACATCGGGTTGAAATCCACCATGAAGGTCTTTTGATTGGGATCCACCTTGGACATATTCAAGACGTAAGGCGGCTTCGAGGGATCGGGATTCATGCGATAATGAATGCTGATCTGGTCGCCCGGCTGAAAGGCCGAAAACGGCAGGCGTTGCCTATCTTCGCGCATCCTGCCGGTTACGGCTTTCGTTTGGGGTTTGTCCGGATTGGGGCGGGCATCGATCAACATGGTCAACCGCGGATCGAGATTAAAGGTGCGCTCGGGCGGAAACTCCCGGTCGACGATCTGCCGGTCCATGTCGATCCGGCGGGCGGTGTAAAGCAGAATATGCGGGATCACCGAACGTGAACGGTCGATAGCGATCGTGACCGTCGAGGTGGCGGCGTCGATCGACTTTAGCGTGCCGACGGCGAGCAGCGGCCGGCTGGTGTAGTCGTTGCGCCGATGGGGCTGGGAGTAAGTCGTTCGCCCGTCGGACGTTTTCGTTTCCGGCGTGACGCGCGCGCGGTCGATGGTCGCGGTGTCCTTGGCGGCGCCAGTCACGGGAACCGCCCCCGCCCGGCGTGGGACGCCGGCAATCAGCTCCACGATCAGGATGGCGGCCAGCGGCCACAAGCCGGTGCGATGCGAATGCACGGTGGATAACATCGCGGTCGGAACTCCTTCGAAACGAGCGGTTAACCGTAAGCGGATCAAGGCTCTCATCGCCGGTATTATGGCCCAGTTTCTCCGGATTGACAAAATATAATTCGCCCCCCCTGCCGGTTCACCTTATCCTGACGCGATATCCGGAGTGCCAAACCGGATCATCGACGCAATTGCGTCCAGGGGCGATTTGCGGTATCTCACAATAGTGCGGCCCGCGCCCTCGCGACGACCAACGGGGGGCGGCATGACCCTGACACGACCGGAGCGTTCGCGAACCGCATGTCGACGAAGACTCAATCCCAGCAACCGGAATCGCCCGTGCCCGCCTCCGCGGCCGGCCGCCGTTGGCCGGTCCCGAGCCCGCGATTCTGGGTCGGGTTCGCCGTCACGGTTGCCTGGCTGGCAGTCATGGGCGCCGTGTGGTGGCGCCAGACGGGCCGGATAGGGGCCGGCCTGCGCCGGATGGGGATATCTCCCGAATTACTGCTGGTCACCTGGCGCGACGTTGACCAGTGGATGTGGATCGAACAAAACGGCCGGCGCGTTGGGGTGACGCACCTGGCCATCGTCCGCGAAGAGACCCCCCCGGCCGAAAACGGACGGAGCGGCGGCCGACCGCGCTATGTGATGGATTACGCCACCCGGCTTCAATTGCGCATCCTTGGCGCCACGCTTCCTGTCAGCCTTCGCTTGCAGGCCGACATGAACGAAGCCTTTGAACTCCAGACGTTTCAAGGCGAAGTGAATGGCATGGGGATCGGCGCCCATTGCCAGGCTTTCGCCGAGGGAACCTATCTCTATTACTGGTTGAAGACCGGCCCGGCCGGCGACAACGCCCCGCCTGCGGGCGCGGCGCCGCCAACCGGCGCGCCGGCGCCATCCGCAACGGCGGCGCCGCTTGCCCCCCGCGACATTTGCGGCCGGATGCCCCTCGCCCAACCCATCCTGCTGCGCGACGCGGTAGCGCCGATACTGACGAGTAACATGACGGATCTCAAGACCGGCCAACGCTGGACGACACAGATCGGCGATCCCCTGGCGGGGGAATGGAGCGCGTCGGTGGAGGTGGCCGTCGTTGGTCGCGAATGGCTGGCGGTTGGCGGGGAGACCCACAAGGCCTGGAAGCTACGCGAACGATTCGGCCAACTCGAAGCTTTTGAATGGGTCGACGAACGCGGCGGGATTCTACGGCGCGAGAGCGCCGGCCTGGTTTTTACCCGCGCCCCGGTCCGGGAGGCCGCGGAGTGGCTCGGGCGCAACCGCGGAGAAGATCCCCTGCCGTCCATCGATCGCGAATGGATCAAGGGCCACATCGATCCGGAGTGGCGCGACCGGCCGCTCGCTGATATTCTGCCCGAAGGCGTCAGGCTGTGAACCGATGACGGGCGGACCGAAACGCGGCGCCGATACCAATGTAAATCAAAATGAATCAAACGTCTTTTTCGTCTTGCATCGCTCGATTGTTTCGATTTTAATTCAATCTGCCAGCGCTGGAGCCTCGTTTGAACCGCGAAGGCGACGGGGAGCGTATTGACGCGGCGGCATGCGCGGCACATGGATGCCGTCCGGCTAATTCAGGGAATTGCCCGATGGGACTGTCGGCTATTAAGCAGGCGTTTTACCCCGAGGAATTCGTCGTCGACGAAAAGCCGCTGGAGATTACCGTGCCCGATAAGGACGCGGAATCCACGAATGAGAAATCGCCGGTCGCGGAAGAGGCCATGGCCGCGCTCGACGCCGTGTTCGGGCGCAGCAACGGCGGGACGGATCTGCTGTCTCAGACGACCCAACTCCTGCTCGAACAGGTCCGCCTGGCGGAAATGGCCAAACTGGCCGAGGCGGGGCGGGCCCGGGACGACGAGTTCAGCCGGTTCGTGAGGCAGGCGCTGCCATTCCTCGACAATTTTTCGCATCTGCTCGAATTGGCGCGCGAACACCCCCCCTCCCACGAACTGGACGCCTGGCTGAAAAACACCGAGGCGCTCTATTTCCGAATAACCAGGTTGTTCGAGGGATTTGGACTGCGATTCATCAATTCGGTTGGAAAAACTGTTGATCTTGACTACCATGAAGTGGTTGAATATCGGTCAACGACAGAATTCCCGCATAACACCATCATCAAGGAATTGCAGAAAGGGGTCGTCTTCCGGGGACGATTGATTCGCGACGCGCGAGTGGTCGTGGCGCGAAACCCGGGGGCGGAATGAGATCGATCGGACTTTTTTTATAGGTGGCCCCCGGCGTTTACGCCGCCGGCCGCCCGGCGTGAAACGCTGGATTGTGTTTTCAAATCTACCGAATAGGATGTAAGAGTCATGGCACGAATCGTCGGTATCGACCTCGGAACGACCAACTCCGTCGTGGCCGTCATGGACCGGAATGGCCCGGTGGTCGTCCCCAACAGCCTTGGCGACCGGCTGACCCCATCGGTGGTCGGCTTCACCAAGAGTGGCGAAATTCTGGTGGGTAAGAAGGCCAGGCGCGCCGCGGTCATGAATATCGGGCGGACGGTCTTTTCCATCAAGCGCCACATGGGCACCAGCCATAAGGTGCGCATCGAGGGGAAGGACTATACCCCCCAGGAGATCTCCGGGATGATCCTGCAGAAGCTCAAGCAGGATGCCGAGGACTTCTTCGGCGAGGAGATCATCCAGGCCGTCATCACCGTGCCGGCCTACTTCACCGACGCCCAACGCGCGGCCACCAAGGACGCCGGCGAAATCGCCGGGTTCAACGTGCGCCGGATCATCGACGAGCCTACCGCCGCGGCCATGGCCTATGCCCTCGACAAGGCGCAGGACCAGACGATCATGGTTTATGACCTGGGCGGCGGCACCTTCGACGTGTCCATCATCGAGGTGATTTCCGGCGTCTTCCGCGTCATGGCCATCCACGGCGACACGCACCTGGGCGGCGACGACTTCGACAAACGCCTGATGGACCACCTGGCCGGCGAATTCAAGAAGGAGCACGGCGTCGACCTTAACAACGACCCCGTGGCGATGATGCGCTTGAAGGACGCGGCCGAAGAGGCGAAGATCGAGCTTTCGGAAATCAACGAGACCCACGTCCTGATCGAGGCCATCACGATGGGCGAAAAGGGGCCCCTGACCCTGGATTGCGTCGTGACTCGCGAGAAACTCGAAAGCCTGATTCAGGACCTGGTGGAGAAAACGATCGAGCCGATGCAGGCAGCCATCGCCGACGCCGGCCTGACGACCGACAAACTGCAAACCATCCTGCTCGTCGGCGGCTCGACGCGCATCCCGCTGGTGCAGCGCATCGTTAAAAAAACCCTCAATAAGAACCCCGTCCGCGACATCTCGCCCGAAGAAGTCGTGGCCTTGGGCGCGGCCGTGCAGACCCTGGTGCTGGCGCCGCTCGAAGGCGACCTCGAAGACTCGCTGGCCATGCGCTACGGCAAGGAGAAGCCGGTCATCATCCACATGACCCCCTTCAGCCTGGGCGTCGGCCTGCAGAGCGACGTGTTCGCCCCCATCATCGAACGCAATTCCACTTACCCCACCGAAGCCAAAGACATCTTCACCACCACGCGCGACTTCCAGGAGGCCATCTCCTTCCCGATTTACGAAGGCGAGGAGCAGATCGCATCGGAGAACACCTTCCTGGACCTGTTGCGCATCGAAGGGATCACACCGGCCCCGCGCGGCGTGCCCCGCATCGAGGTTACCTTCCGACTCAACCCCGACCGCATCCTCGAGGCCCGCGCCGAGGATCTGGCCACGGGCCTGGAAAAATCAATCACGATCGCTTCGACCGGCAGCCGGCTTTCCGAGTCGGAAAAGGCCCGCATGGTCAAGGAGTCGCGCGAACGGGTGGCCCGCCAGTTGCGCGACAAGATCAGCATGAACGTCCGCGGCGAAGCGGCCGATCTCATCCGGCGCGCCGAGGACCTGATGGTCTCCATCCCGAATCACCCGCGCCTTCGCGAAATCAACACCCTCGTCCAGGGACTGCGCGCCCGCATGGACAGCGGCGACGGCCAGGACCTGCGCCCGCATGGACAGCGGCGACGGCCAGGACCTGGAAGGGATGACGATGGATCTGATGCGGGTGGTCAACGACATCGAGTCGGCTTCGGCCTGAGGCGAAACGTCCCCGCCCGGCCCGCCATTCGCGTAATCAAGCCCGTTTGCGGTTCCGGTCATGCGGCCCGACCGCAAACGGGCCTTCTGTTTTCGGGAGCGGGCCGACGCCCTCAACGCTGAGCGAACCGCGCAGGTCTGAACGACTCGCTCAGGGCTGGGCGACCCGTTGCGTCCGGCAGGCGGTGGGGATCGTGATCAGGACGGGCTTCGAATCACGCATGAGGATCGCCGCGTCATCGCCGAACGCCCGGTAGGCCATCCTCCGGTCTTTGACGCCCCCCGCCGCGTTGAACGCCACGAGCGTCGGGCGGCTGAACCGATGGCCGGCCACCTCGGTGGCATAATAAGCCATCAGGCGCGGGCCGGTAATGAAAAATCCCAGTGGCGGCAGCGTCAACCCCGGCCGAGGCGACCACGGTTCCAGCGCCGTGTTCACGATGACGGTCGTCGGTCCCTGCGCGCTGTCGAATTCCGTTCGTTCGTGGTAAAGGTTCCCCCCGACGAATTCATGATCGGTCATGGGCCTGCCGAACACCGAATCGGCCAGCCATGTGCTCAGGCGCGAAACCGTCGCCAGGGTTTGGGTCGTGTCGAGGTCGCTCCAGCCGGGGCAGGCG
>JAMCWS010000340.1:0-1422 GCA_023480605.1 bacterium | reverse complement strand
TTACCGTCGGCCTTGATGCGGGCCATGATATTCATCGTCAGGTCGTCGCTGTAAATGCAGGGCGGCAGCGTGCCGGCGCGCAGCGTCTTGAGGAACAGCCGGAGGTAGCGCACGAAGGGATCGGCGGTCTCCAGGTCGGTGTTGACCTTGTTCTGGTTGGGGGCCTCGCGCACGGCGATGACGCTGTCGTGATAAACCAGGTCCCACAGGGGAACGATCACCCCGTGGAGTTCGTCCTTGATCCATCCGCCGTCGCCGCGATGATGGTAGCCCTCCTCGGCCATGAAACCCGCGTCATAGACACCGATCGCCCAATCGACGATCGATTCGCCGACGATGAACTCCGCGAACGCCTCGCGCGTGGCCATGAAGGCTTCGAGGCGACCTGCCAGATCATCCGCTTTAAGCACCGGGGGCTGAGTCGAGTAGTCCTCGAGCGGCGGCGTCGAAGTGCTGACATCGTAGAGGTAGCCGTGCAGGTTCGGGAAGAGGCGATGCACCTCGGGCGCGTTGCGCCGGGCGAAATGGGCCTGGGCGGCGCCCGAGGTCATGCACATGACCTGCCTGCGGTATATGTCGGTCCGCACGACCGGGTCGCCACTGGGCAGGCGGGCAACCCAGCGCGGATCGAACAGCGGGGTCTCCTCGGAGATGAAAGACAGGTCGTCGTGAGGGGTGCAAAGGTAGCCGGCACGATCGATGGCGTCGGTCAGCCGGCGCATGCCGTCGTTGCCGCCGCAGCGCGGATTGGCCGGCAGGACGTCGGGGTAATGCGAGTCGTAACCGTCCTTGTTCCAGCCGCCCAGGTGGAAAATCGCCCGCTCGACGCCGGCCTTGCGCAGCCCCTCGATCCGCGCCGCGAGGTCGTCGAATGACAGCGTGGCTCCGCTGTAATCGCAGGGAACATGGGCGAAAAACTGGGCGCCGCCGATCAGTTCGGGCCGGGGCGGCCGCGCGCGGGTGGCGAAGGTCCGCCACCGCGGCTGGGTCTCCATCCATTGGCGATAGCAGCGGGCGATGGCGACGTAATTGCCGTCCAGGAACTCGAAGTCCAGGCTCTGCGAACGCTCCGCGGCGGTCTGCTCGGGCCACGAGCGATCGCCGACATACTCGAATCCCAGCCGCCCGCCGGCGCGCCAGATGCCGACCCCCCGATAAAGCGAGTCGGCGGCGATGGCGATATACGATTGACCGGCCTTGCCGACGGGCTGGGTGGCGCCGATGAACCGCATGCACCACGGCCGCAGCCAGACGCTGCGGCGCACCCGCATGTCGTCGCCGCCGGGCGCCACCAGCAGCCCCAGCCACTGCGGCACGACCAGTCGCGCTTCCGGATCCTCGAGCACCGGCGAAGGGGGAAAAACCACCTGGATGATTTTGCCCGTGTCGGCGCCCGCAAGATCCAGCCGGCAGCGCAGCACC
>JAMCWS010000433.1 GCA_023480605.1 bacterium | reverse complement strand
GATCGAGACCACTGCGGCGCCGGGGATCGAGGAAAGCAGCATGCGACGCAACGAATTGCCGACCGTCACGCCGAAACCCCGCTCGAGCGGTTCGGCCACAAAACGCCCGTGCGTGGCGCTTGCCACTTCCGGGTCGATAAACAAATGGCGCGGTTTGATCAGTGATTTAAAACTCATCGATGAGGATCTCCCTGGTTTGGGATCTAAAGAAACGTTGAATATTATTTCGAGTAAAGCTCGACGATCAGTTGCTCGTTAAGCTCCACAGGGATGTCCTCGCGCGCCGGCATCGCCAGCAGCCGACCGCTCACCGTCTCCGGATTCAATTCGATCCAACTCAGCGCCGGCCGCTTGCCGGCGACGTCGAGGGAGTGCTTCACCATCTCGGCCTCTTTGAAGCGCGGCTTGACCGTGACGACCTGGCCCACCTTGATCCGGCAGGAAGGAATGTCGATTTTCCTGCCGTCGACCAGGACGTTGCCGTGGCGAACGAGTTGGCGCGCGGCGGCGCGGCTGGTGGCGAAGCCCATCCGGTAGACGAGGTTGTCCAAGCGCGACTCGAGCAACTGAAGCAGCAGCGTGCCGGTGACGCCGTTCATGTGATCGGCGCGGGCGAACACCTGGCGGAACTGGGCTTCGAGCAGTCCGTAGATCCGCTTGGCGCGCTGTTTTTCGCGCAATTGCATGCCGTAGGGCGAAACCTTGTTGCGCCCCAGGCCGGCCTGGCCGGGGGGGAAGTTGCGCTTGTTGATGGCGCATTTCGGACTCTCGCAACGCTCGCCCTTGAGGTAAAGCTTGCGTCCTTCACGCCGGCACAGCCGGCAAACGGCATCGGTGTATCGAGCCACTGGCTTTCAGTCCCTCCGTGGGTGGGGCCGGCCGCGCCGAACCCCCGTTCCAAAGTATATTCAATCACAAATCCCGGCGAATTTCATCCGCCGAGATACGCCCCGGCGGCCGACTAGACGCGGCGGCGCTTGGGCGGACGGCAGCCGTTGTGCGGAATCGGCGTGACGTCGCGGATCAGCTTGATTTCCAGCCCCGCGGCCTGGAGCGACCGCACGGCCGCCTCACGGCCCGAACCGGGGCCCTTGACGTAAACTTCGACCGTCCGCATCCCGTTGTCCATGGCGCGCTTGGCGGCGTTTTCGGCCGCAAGCTGGGCCGCGAAGGGCGTGCTCTTGCGCGATCCCTTGAAACCGGACGTCCCGGCCGAGGCCCAGGAGATGGTGTTGCCGGCCCGGTCGGCGATCGTGATGATCGTGTTATTGAAAGTGGCCTGGAGATGCACGATGCCGTAGGCTACGTTCTTTTTGACTTTTTTGCGGGTTTTGGCCGCTTTGGGATCTCGTTTTGCCATGCCTCTTACCTAACCTGGTGGATCGTTGCCCCGCCGGGGGGCGGTTCGGGCGCGGGATATCGGCATCGTGCCGCCGCGCTGGGATGATGCGAAACCGGGGCGCCGCCTCAGCCCTTGGGCGGAACCTTCTTCTTGCCGGCGACGGTTTTGCGCGGACCCTTGGCCGTGCGGGCGTTGGTCCGGGTGCGCTGGCCGCGGGCGGGCAGCCCGCGAATATGACGGGTTCCCCGGTAACAACCGATATCCATGAGGCGCTTGATGTTCATCTGGACTTCGCGCCGCAGGTCGCCCTCGACTTTGAAATCCGCCTCCTGCAGGAGGGAGTTGATGCGGCTGACCTCTTCTTCGGTCAGGTCGCGCACGCGGGTGTCGGGGTTGACATGAGCCAGCGTCAAAATCCGGCTGGAAATGGCCGGACCCACGCCGTAGATGTAGCGCAAACCAATCTCAACACGTTTGTCACGTGGAATATCGATGCCGGCGATACGTGCCAAGGAACTGATCCTCCCTCAAACGCTTGCGATGAATCCCCGCCCCCGGGCGCCGGGGGGGGCGCCGGCGGCACGGCGGGTCAGCCTTGCCGCTGCTTGTGCTTCGGGTTCTCGCAGATAACCCGCAGCACCCCCTTGCGGCGGATGATTTTGCATTTCTGGCAAATCGCTTTTACGGACGCGCGAACCTTCATGTGAGTGCGTCTCCCTCAGGATTGCGTGGGGCTTTATTTAAAGCGGAACGTGATCCGCCCTCGGGTCAGGTCGTAGGGCGACAGTTCGACGGTGACCTTGTCGCCGGGCAGAATGCGAATAAAGTGCATCCGCATCTTGCCGGAGATGTGCGCCAGAACCTTCAGACCGTTTTCCAACTCCACGCGAAACATGGCGTTGGGCAGCGGTTCGATCACGGTTCCGGTCAGTTCGATCGCGTCTTCCTTAGCCATACGTCAGCAGCCATCGACCCAGGATCGCAGTGCGCGGCCCCTCGCCGTGCTCACACTGCAAGCAAAACCAAGATCCTACCGATCGCGGCGCGAGGAATCAAGCCTTTTTTCGCGCGCCATCGTCCAAATCCATCCGTCGGCGGCGTCGGCCCGCCTTTTCAAGTCAGCACTCGGGGGCCATCCGCCGTCACCGCCACCGTATGTTCCGCGTGGGCCGAGCGCATGCCGTCGGCCGTCACCACCGTCCATTGGTCGTCCAGGGTTCGGGTGGCCGCCACCCCGGCGTTCACCATCGGCTCGATGCAGATCACCATGCCCGGCTGCCAACGGATTCCCCGGCCCGCCTGGCCGTAGTTGGGCACCTTGGGCTCCTCGTGGAGCTTCTGGCCGATGCCGTGCCCGGTGTATTCGCGAACGACCGAGAATCCCTGCCGCTCGACAAAAGTCTGGATCGCCGCCGAAAGGTCGCCCAGGCGCTTGCCGGGAACCAGACATTCGATCCCGATCTCCAACGCCTCGACGGTCACCTCAATCAACCGCCGTGAATCTTCGTCGATCCTCCCCACCGGCAGGGTGCGGGCCATGTCGGCGTAATAGCCGTCCTTGACCAATCCCACGTCGATACTGATGATATCGCCCTCCCTGAGCGCCCGCGGGCCCGGAATTCCGTGGACGACCTCCTCGTTGACGGAGGTGCAGAGCGTTCCCGGAAACCCGTACAGCCCGAGGAAGGCCGGTATCGCTCCGCGTTTTTCCAACTCCGCCTTGGCGAACCGGTCCAGTTCAAGGGTCGTGATGCCCGAAACGACCTGCTCGGCCAGCAAATCCATCACCTCGTGAAGAACGGCCCCGGCCCGCTCCATGGTGGCGATCTCCGCCGGGGTTTTCAGCACGATCCGATCCACAGGCCGCTCAAGCCTCCGTTGCCCTAGTCCCGCCCCGGGATCGCGAGAATCCGGTCGAGCGCGCCGGCGATATCACGATAGACCGCTTCGCGCGACTGGTCGCCGTCGACCCGCACCAGCAGGCCTTTGTTTTCGTAGGCCTGAAGCACAGGATAGGTCTGGCGCTCGTAAGCGGCCAGACGCTCGGCGATCGAATCGCGATTGTCGTCGGGGCGCTGATAAAGCGGCCCGCCGCATTTGTCGCACACCTCCTCTCGGCGCGAAGGGGAGGACTTGACGTGATAGACGGCGCCGCAGTTCCGGCAAGTCCGCCGGCCGGTCAGGCGATCGATCAATTTTTCCGCGTCGATGGCGAGGAAGACGACCGCCTTCATCGCCAACCCGAGTTCCGCCAACAGGCCATCGAGGAAGTCGGCCTGGGCCGCCGTGCGCGGGAAACCGTCGAAAAGGATGCCGGCCTTCTCGCCCAGAACGGAGTTGACCTGGTTGCGGATCATACCCTGGATGATGGCGTCGGGCATGAGGGCGCCCGACTTGATCACTTCGTCGGCCTGCCGCCCCAGCGGGGTGCCCTGCTTGATCTCGGCGCGCAACAGGTCGCCGGTCGACAGATGATATAGGTCGTAATCGCGCACCAGGTATTCGGCTTGGGTTCCCTTGCCCGATCCTGGCGGCCCGAACAAGGCGATCAACTTGGATGTGCCGGTCGTCTCAGTCATGATAAACGTTCGCCTGAAAAAGACTCGACCGATGCCAGGATAGCCCGCGGCCTGTTTGGCGGACCCGCCGCCGGGCGTCCGCTCTTACTTGCGCAGCCGGACGACGGGGCGGCGCGTCCGTCCGCCGCCGGCCAGGCCGGCGTATTTGAAGCCTTCGTAATGACGCATCAGCAATTGCGATTCGATCTGCTTCATCGTGTCGAGCAGTACGCCGACGACGATAATCAGGCCCGTGCCGCCGGCGATCTGGGCGACGATGTAGGGGATGTCGAAGCAGACGTAAAGCACCTCGGGCACCATGGCGACAAAGATCAGGAACAAAGCGCCGACGGTCGTAATCCGCACCAGAATGTGGTCGATGTAATCGGCGGTGTGCTTGCCCGGCTTGATGCCGGGGATGAAGGCGCCGCTTTTTTTGAGGTTGTCGGCCAGGTCGATCGGGTTCAGCGTGATGGCCGTGTAAAAGTAGCAGAAAAAGCCGGTCAGGATAATGTAGGCGACACTGTAAATATTGACCACTTTGGCCAGATTGAGGATGCCGCCCGATTCCCAGCCGAGGAAATTATACATATTGTGGGTCGAGTTGATCTGGAGCCAGTTGTTGATCGAGGCCAGAACGCCGCCGCCGGCCGAGGCCAGGAAGTAACTGGGGAAAGTCAGAATGGCCGAGGAAAAGATGACGGGGATGACGCCGGCGGTGTTGAGCTTGAGCGGGATGAAGGTGTTGCCCCCCTGCATCATCCGCCGGCCCACCATGCGCCGGGCGTGCTGGACGGGCACTTTGCGGTTGGCCACCTGGCCCAGCACGATGAGGGCCGCCACGAGCGCCGTCGTGCAGAGCAGCAGCAGCAGGGCGAGGACCGTCATCGACCCGGCGCGGATGGACTGGACCGCGATCGCGAAGTCGGCCGGATAACGCGCGATGATGCCGACGGTGATGACAAGCGATATGCCGTTGCCGATGCCATGCTGGGTGATTTTTTCACCCAGCCACATGATGAAGCATGTACCCGTGCACATGGTCATCGAGGTGACGAAGGAGAAGAGAATCGGATGGCTGGGAATGAGACTCAGGTCCTGCTTGATGAGCAGCATGGCGATGCCCAGGCCTTGGAAAAGGCTCAGACCCACGGTGCCGTAACGGGTCCACTGGGTGATTTTCTTGCGCCCGGCTTCGCCTTCCTTGGCGATCTTTTCGAGCTTGGGCCAGACGGCCGTCAGCAACTGGATGATGATCGACGCCGAAATATAGGGCATGATGCCCAGGGCGAAGATCGTCATCTGGCGGAAAGCGCCGCCGCTGAACATGTCGACCACCCCCAGCACGCCGCTCCCGCCGAAGGTCTTGCCGAAGGCTTCGGAAGCCTTGATGGGGTCGATGAAGGGGGTGGGCACATGCGCCCCGACGCGGTAGACGACGATCATCGCCAGGCTGAAGAGCACCTTGCGCCGCAGATCGGGGATGCGAAAAATGTTAATAAGGGCGCCAATCATGGTTAGACCGTTTCACACGTGCCGCCGGCGGACTCGATGGCCTGGCGCGCCTTGGCCGAGAAGCCGTGGAGCTTGACCGCGAGTTTTTTAGTCACGGCGCCGTTGGCCAACACCTTCACGTATTCAGCCTGTTTGGAGACGAGTCGTTTCTCGGTCAAAGCGGCGAAATCCACCGTCGCACCTTCTTCGAAAGACTTCTCGAGTTGGCCGAGGGAGATTTCGGCCCGTTTCAAACGATAACGATCGTTGCTGAAGCCGAACTTGGGCAGGCGCCGGATCATCGGCATCTGGCCACCCTCGAACCCGGCGCCCTTGGGCGCGCCCGAGCGCGACTTTTTGCCCTTGTTGCCTTTGCCGGCGGTGCGGCCCCAGCCGGAACCTTCGCCGCGGCCGACGCGCCGCTTCTTCTGAGTTTTGCCCGGATCGGCCGGTAATTCGTGTAATTTCAGCATTATGCCTCGACCTCCTCGACCTTGAGCATGTAAGCCACAGCATGGATCATGCCACGGATGGGAGGGGTATCGTCCCGGATCACCGTTTCATGCAGCCGATGCAGCCCCAGCGCGCGGATGGTGCGCCGGTGCTTCTCCTTGCTGGCGATGATACTCCGGACCCAGGTGATTTTCAATTTTCGACTCATGGCTCAGAATCCCGTTCCAAGGTATTGGTGGTTTACTCGCGCGGGGCTTCGGGCTCCTGCCCGGCGGCGGTTTCGCCGGGGGCGGCCTGGAGCGCCTCGGCCGATGAAGGCGTCT
This sequence comes from bacterium, assembly GCA_023480605.1. Lineage (GTDB taxonomy): Bacteria > Sumerlaeota > Sumerlaeia > MVZB01 > MVZB01 > JAMCWS01. The sequence continues at coordinate 5,109 of JAMCWS010000433.1, read as the reverse complement.
TGGGCGCCTCGGCCGGTGTGGCGGCCGGGCCGGCGGCCGTTTCTTCCTTCTTTTCGCCGCCAAGGACGCGCAGCATCGACTCGTGGTAGACGCCGGCGGACTTCGCGCCGATCATCTCCTCGATCTTTTTGCCACGCAGGCGCGCGACGATGTCGGGCCGTTTCATGGTGACCAGGCCGTCGAGCGTGGCCTTGGCCACGTTCATGACGTTGTCCGATCCCAGGCTCTTGGAAAGCACGTCGTGGACGCCGGCCAGTTCGAGCACCTTGCGCACCTGGGCGCCGGCGATCAGGCCCGTGCCCTGCGAGGCCGGCTTGAGCATCACCCGGGCGGTGCTGAATCGGCCGACGATCCCATGGGGGATGGTCCGGCCCATGAGGGGCACCTCGACCAGGTTCTTTTTGGCGCTCTCAATCCCCTTGGCGATGGCTTCGGGCACCTCGTTGGCCTTGCCGAATCCCAGGCCGACGTGACCCTCGCCGTCGCCGACGCACACCAGGGCGGAGAAACTGAAGCGCCGCCCGCCCTTGACGACCTTGGCGCAACGATTGAGCGAAATCACTTCTTCGCGCAGGTTGAGCTTGGAGGGATCCAGCCGCGCCGGCGCCGCCGCGGGCGTTCCCGCCTTGTCAAGGGTTTTCTGACCGTTGGAAGTCATGCTTGGTATCCTCGCATCTTTCCCGCATGGCGCGGGGATGGATTAGAATTTCATGCCGGCCTCGCGGGCGGCGTCGCCGAATGCCTTGATGATGCCGTGGTAGCGATAGCCGCCACGGTCGAAAACCACCGCCTCGATCCCCCGGGCCTTGGCCTTGGCGGCCACTTCGGCGCCGAGGCGCTTGGCCCAGGCGGCGTTGCAGTGGGACTTCGCTTCGGCCCTGAGGGTCTTGGTGTTGGTGGTCGCGAAGCACAGGCTTGCGCCGGCCGTATCGTCGATGATCTGCGCATACAGATGTTTCGAGCTTTTATGAATGCAAAGCCGGGGCCGCTCGGGCGTGCCGGCGACCTTCCGCCGGACGCGCTGGTGGCGCCGCGCCAATGATTCCGTTTTCGTCCGCGCCATGGTGACTTATCTCCTGACCTTGTGCCGCCGCGCGATGACGCCGGCGGTTTTGCGAGCCCCGGTCGGCCGAGAACCGGCCCCGCCCGCCCGGGCCGTAACGTGCCCGGCGGCGCGTGATTACGCGCCGGATTTGCCGACCTTCCGGCGAATGTGCTCGCCTGAGTAACGAATGCCCTTGCCCTTGTAAGGCTCGGGGGGACGGAAGGCCCGCACTTCGGCCGACACCTGACCGACTTGCTGCTTGTCCGACCCGGCGATGACGATGCTGGTCGGCTTGGGGGTCGTGATCGTGATGCCCTGGGGGGGATTAAAGCGGATCTCGTGGCTGTAGCCCAGGCTCAGGACCAGGGTCTTTCCCTCCATCGCCGCGCGGTAGCCAACCCCGACCAGTTCGAGTTCGCGGCTGAAACCGGCCGTCACGCCTTTGACCATGTTGCCGATCAGGCGCTGGTAAAGCCCGTGGTAGGCCCGGTCCTGTTTTTCGTCGCCGTGGCGGAAAACCAACAGGGCGGGGCCATCTTGCTTCACGTCGACGTGATCGTGATAGCAAAGCGTCGCCGTGCCCTTAGGCCCCTTGACGAACACTTCGGCGCCCGGGTTGAGCTTGACCTCGACCCCCGAGGGGATCTTGATGGGGATTTTTCCGATGCGTGACACGGTGTTCAGACTCCTCCTGGCGCGTCCGGCGGGCGATCGGCGCGAGCCGACCGCCGGCTGCCGGGTCGGCCCGCCGGTTTACCAGATATTACAAAGCAATTCCCCGCCGACATGCTGGCGTTGGGCCTCGCGCCCGGTCATCACGCCCTTGCTGGTGCTCAGGATGGCCACGCCCATGCCGCCCATGACGCGCGGAATGGACGTGCTGCCGGAGTATTGGCGGATGCCGGGGCGGCTGACGCGCGCCAAGCCGTTGATGACCTTTTCGCCGCCGGGACCGTACTTGAGGTAGACGATCAGCAGGTTGTGCGGCAAAGGCTTGGCGTCGCGCTTGTCGCCGGCCTTGGGATTCCGCTTGACGCTGCCGGCGCGCACGACCTTGAAATACTTGATGAAGCCCTCTTCGCGCAGGATCTTGGCGATGGCGATCTTCATCTGGCTGGCCGGCATGCGGACCGACTCCTGTTTGGCCTGCACCCCGTTGCGCAGGCGCGTCAGCATATCGGCGATGGGATCGGTAACGACGGACATGTTCGTTCCTTTATCTTACCAACTCGATTTCGTCACCCCGGGGATCTGGCCCAGGCTGGCATATTTGCGGAAGCAGATGCGGCACATTTTAAACTGGCGCATGTAGCCGCGCGCCCGGCCGCACACCGGGCAGCGGTTGTAGGCCCGTGTCGCAAATTTAGGCTTCGTCCGGGCTTTGGCTCTGAGGCTGGTTCTTGCCATTTGGCGTCTCCTTGTTTCGGTCCGTCTCCGTTGGTGGGCGACGAACCGCAACGACCGGTAATTGTCAATTCTCGCGGAACGGCATTCCGAAATGCTTGAGCAGCGCCCGGCACTGGCTGTCGTCCAAGGCCGTGGTGACCACGGTGATATTCATGCCGAAGTTTGTCGTCCGGTTGGCCGTGTCGACTTCGGTGAAGATCTGGTGCTCGCGGATTCCGAAATTGTAATTGCCCTTGCCGTCGAACGCGCGTGGGGGCAGGCCTCGGAAGTCGCGCACGCGCGGGATGGCGACGTTGATCAGGCGCTCGAGGAACTCATACATGATGTTGCCCCGCAGCGTGACGCAGCAGCCCACCGGCATCCCCTCGCGCAATTTGAAGGCCGACACCGAAATCTTGGCGCGGGTGCGCTTGGGCTTCTGGCCGGAGATCGCGGACAGGTCGCTCTCGGCCTGGACGAGTACTTTTTCGTCGCGCGCCCCTTCGCCGACGCCCATGTTGAGGACGATTTTCTTAAGGCGCGGGATCTGCATGACGTTTTTCAGACCGAGTTCGGTCTTGAGCGCCGGGCGGATCTGTTCCTCGTAACGCCGCTTGAACATCGGCACATAGGCTTCTTTGGGTTTCTTCTCGCTCATCGTTGGCACTCTTTATCCTCAGTCCGAACGTTCCGCTCAGACCGTAATCTCCTTGGTTTCGCCGCGCAGCTTGAGCACGCGGATCTTGTTGCCCTGGGCGTCGACCTTCGTGGCGAAACGGCCGGCGCGCCCCTGGCCGCCGCTTTCGACCAGCATCAGCTTGCACAGCGGGATGGGGGCTTCGCGTTCGATGATGCCGCCCTGATCGGTCTGGCTGCGCGCCTTCTGGTGCTTCTTGACGATGTGCACGCCCTCGACGATCGCCGTGCCTTTCTCGGGCAACACGCGCAGCACGCGGCCGCGCACGCCCTTGTCCTGATGGCGGCCCGCCAGGACCACAACGAGATCGCCTTTTTTAATCCGCAGACTCATGGTCGTTATCCTCTGGCCGATTTATTCCTCAGATGACTTCCGGGGCAAGCGAGACGATCTTCATGAAATTCTTCTTGCGCAACTCGCGGCCGACGGCGCCGAAAATGCGCGTGCCGATGGGCTCCATGTTGTTGTTGATGAGCACCGCGGCGTTGCCGTCGAATTTGATATAGGAGCCGTCCTCGCGCCCCACTTCCTTGGTCGTGCGAACGACGACCGCCTTGACGACCTGCCCCTTCTTGATGTTGGAGTCGGGGGCCGCCTCGCGCACGGCGCAGACGATCACGTCGCCGATGGTGCCGTAACGGCGCCGGCTGCCGCCGAGAACCTTGAAGCAGCGCAGCTTGCGGGCGCCGCTGTTGTCGGCCACATCCAGTATCGTATATTCCTGAATCATCGTTCCAGCATCTCCTGGCCGGCGCTCCCGGCAACTACTTTGCGCGTTCGAGGATGGCGCTGACGCGCCAGCACTTGGTCCGCGACAGCGGCCGGGTTTCGATCACCCGCACGGTGTCGCCGATGTTGCATTCGTTCTTCTCGTCGTGGGCGTAGAGCTTCTTGGTCCGCCGGATCGTCTTGTGGTAGAGCGCATGCTCGACCAGCCGGTCCACGGCGACGACGACCGTCTTGTCCATCCTGTTGCTCAGGACCTTGCCCACGCGTTCCTTGACAATGCCGCGCTTGGATTCACTCGTCATGGAAGTTTTTTCTCCGCTCTTATTCACGCAGTCGCACGCTCCGCCCGAACGGCCCCGGGGGGGTTAGGCCGCCGTCGCGCCCTTCCGTTTTTCGTTAAGGACCGTCAGCAACCGCGCCAGGTCGCGTTTGGTGCCGCGGATCTTGGCGGTGTTCTGGAGTTCCTTGGTCGTGTTGCCCACACGCATGTTGAACAGCTCGGTGCGGAGCTGATCGACCTGGTCGTTGAGTTCATCGACGGACATTTCGCGATATTTCGCAGCCTTCATCGTTGCCGTTGCTCCTTGGCCCGGCCCCCGCGGCGACGGGGGTTATTCTTCGACGCGCCGGATGAAATTGGTCTTGATGGGGAGCTTGTAGGCCGCCAGGCGCATGGCCTCGCGCGCCAGTTCCTCGGTCACGCCTTCGATCTCGAACATCACCCGGCCCGGCTTGACGACGGCCACCCAACTGTCGGGGGCGCCCTTGCCCTTGCCCATGCGGGTTTCGGCGGGTTTTTTCGTCAGCGGCTTGTCGGGGAAGATGTTGATCCACAACTTGCCGCCGCGCTTGACGTGGCGGGTGATGGCGATGCGGGCCGCCTCGATCTGGCGGCTGCTGATCCAGGCCGCCTCGAGAGCCTTGAGGCCGAATTCGCCGAAGCTGAGTTCGGAGCCGCGAAAGGCCAATCCCCGGCGTTTGCCCTTCTGGACCTTGCGATATTTGACACGTTTTGGTAACAGCATGGTTCGTTATTCCTCCGGCGGTCTCAACGCCCCGCGGCAGTTTCAGGCCGCCTTTTTCTTCACTTCCTTGAAGACCTCGCCCTTGAAAATCCAGACCTTGATGCCGATCAGGCCGAACTTGGTGTTGGCTTCGGCCAGGCCGTAGTCGATATTGGCGCGCAGGGTATGCAGGGGAACCCGGCCCTTGCGATACCATTCGTAGCGGCCTTTCGGTCGCCGAGGCCCCA
>JAMCWS010000355.1 GCA_023480605.1 bacterium | reverse complement strand
CCAGGGTGAAGTCGACCTCGCTGGCCTCGGCGCCGGGGGCGCGCCGGTCGTTGCTGGCGCGGAAGGCTTCGCGCGCCGCGTCGTGGATGAAATATTTGTCGCTCTGCTTGCGCACCGGCACCACCGGGGCCAGCAGGTCGGCGATGAACGCCGGGTTGCGGTAGCCGACCGACAGGTTGGTCAGCGCCGCGTCGATGTGGACTTCGTTGGCATTCGGCATGAATGTGTTCCTTTCGCGAATATATGGATATTGAGTTACCGATTCGGTCAATCGGCGCCGGAGCGACTCATCAACGTGCTCGAAAGTTTCGTTCGGAGTTCAAACTTTAGTTTGCATATGCAAGCTGAAGCTTGAACTCCAAACCTGGCTCGTGCTCGCAATCGTGCCCGAAACGGCTCGCCCCCCTTACGCCGTCCGCTCGTGCAGACTCAGGAAGACCTCGATCACGTCGCCATCGGCCGCGGCGGCCGTTTCAGCGAATCCGAGGCAGTTGATTTTCGTCCCGGCGACTTCGTCGATCGCCTTGACCTTGCCGCTCGTCCCGGCGACGTTGACCGCCGTGCCGACGCCGACCGGCCCGGCGGCGACCACCCGCGCGATGCCGGCCTTGCGCACGCCGACGTTGGCCCCCTGGAGCGTCTGGCCGTGTACCGTCACGCCCAGGATCGCCCCGGCATTGGCGGCCGCGGGCAGCTTGGCCTCGCCGGCGTTCGTCCCTTGGACGAGCACCTTGCATGCGTCGACCCCACCCTCGTCGGTGATGGCGTAGGCCTTGTCGAGAATGTAACTGGCCATGGTTTTCCTCCCTTGCCCCGAAGCATTTTTCGGGGTTGCTCGAATGAAGTGGTGTGGTGGTTCTTAGCCACGAAATCACACGAAAAGACACGAAAAATTCAGGTATTCGCAATCGTATGATTTCTTCGTGATTTCATGGCCTGGGTCCCGATGTATTTCGCAACGGTAAAAAACTGATACCAGAAGCGAGTCATTAAGAATGAAGATGTTTTGTATTCATACTTCGTGTTTTTTCGTGTCATTTCGTGGCTAATAATCCGATGCGCAACGACTGAGGGCTTCGGCGTAGCCGGCCCCGGGATGCGTTTCCATGAAGGCCACGGCGGCGCGGTGGAGAGCCACCGAGGCCGGATCGACGTTCACGGCGCGGCCGGCCCAGCCCTCGCCGCCGGTGCGTGCGCCGACCGACGCAGCCTCGCCCAGCGCCACCGTCGCCGGCAGGCTTTCGAGGAACTCGGCGAACCACTCGGCCGGGGCGAGGGTGCGCCCGTCGCCGACCGGAACTGCGCCCCGCGCGGGCAGAGCCGCGAAAAACGCCTCGATCCCACGCTCGCTCCACGCCGGACGCCACTTGCCGGCCCCGCGCAGGCGCTCGCACACCTCGGCGAACGAGACTGCCGAAGGTTCTACAGCAAGCGCCGGCGCCGCGGCCGTTTCTTCGTCATCTCTTGCAGTCGTCGAGGGCTCAAAGGTCACGAACTCCCCCTCATCGTCGGTGAACAGCCGGTCGGCGGGCGCGGCGTCGGCGGCATCAGTTTTTTGGCCCTCATCATTTTCAGGCACGACCGGATCGGCCAACCCCTTGACCTCGGGCACGGCCGCCCCGAGGAAGCTGACCGCCCGCAGGTAAGGGCCGCCCGACTCGGCCAGGCAGGGATAAATTTCGGCGGAGCGTTTTTTGAAAGCCCCAGCCCGCACCAGTTCCAGAAACCGGGCGTTGAGCCCGCGCAGCCGCGCCACCAGCCGGTCGCCGACGCGCCGCAGCGCCGCCACCCATCCCAGGGCCGGCCCGCGCCGGGCATGGTCGACCGTCACCGGCGCCTCATGCAGCGCCGGGTCATAATCGGCGGCGATCCGGTCGAGTTCTGCCTCGCCCCAGACGCCCTTGACTCCATAATCGCCGGCACGGAAGATTTCGAGTTCGAGTTCTCCGGACATGCGCGTATCTCCTTGTCTGATCGGTTTGCCTCGTGATCATGATCGTAATCGAACGACTTATTCTCAAACCGCATTGGTTAATGGCTGCACTATGGAATCGATCACGATTGCGATCACGAATACGATCACGATCGCGATGTATGGTCTTCGGGACTCATTTGCCTCGCGGTTCGCGTTCGAAGGGGTCCTCGCCGGTGGACGCCCCGGGGTCGGCCGTGTCGGCCGGCTCCATTGGTGTCGGCTGGGTGGTGGGGGCGTCCACCGGCGAGGTCGGCCGCTCGCCCCAGGGGACCGGGGCCAGGCCGAGTTTGGCGCGTACTTCGTTGATCGTCAGGATCCCGAACTGCAGGTGATACTGGTAGAGGTTGCTGTCATCATACTGCAGCCGGCGCTCGCCCCCGTCGGGGGCGGGCCGTCCATATTTTTCGTGGAAGTAGCTCTGGGGTAGGGAGACACCCATCTGCAGGAGCTGGCGGTCGACCTGCACCTCGCGCTCCAGATCGAGTTCCGGAGCCAGGTCGATCGTCCAGCGGGGGGCGGGAACATCTTCGCCGAAGTTCAGGTCCGTCAGCCAGCGGACCAGTTGCGTGTTGACCACGTCCATGAGCAGGGCGGCGTCGGCGCGCAAGTAATCCTGACGCACGGCCTCGTGGACCTGCCCCAGGGCCAGGGAACCGGAGCGTTCCCCTTCGCCCGAGGTGAGCGTCTGGCCAAGCACGGCGCGGGCCATCTCGTCGTTGCACCACTGCGCCAGCGCCCGGTAGGTATCGCCTGAGCCCGAGCGGCCGGCCTCGAGCAGTTCCAGCGAGATCCCCTCGGGGATCGTCACCCCGGCGTCGGTCTGGATGGCGTCGATGACGTCGAGCAGGCGGCGCCGCTCCAGCTCCGAAAGGCCGGGCCGGTGGCGGGCCACCACGGTCGGCGAACCGAACTTCTCATTATAGATGAGCCAGAACTTGATGTTGTGTTTCTTGAACCACCAGTACCAGTAGACACGTTCGTCGAGCCCCTGGCCGTAAGGGCGCTCGTCGGTGGCCCCCACCAGGGCGATGAGGAACTTGCGCGGCGGGAGGGGCCGCCCCGCGCCGGCGGGGTCGCCCAGGGGGTCGATCAGGCGCCACTCGTCCTCCCCCCCGCCGCGCGCGAACCGCCCCGCCGCTCGCGGGCGCAGCGCCCGGGGGACGATCCGCCCCTCGGCGTCGAAGCGCCAGAGCACCTCGGCGACGGCCATCCCTTTGCCGAGAGCATCGAGCAAGTGGAGCAGGGCGCCTTGCCAGCCGGGGATGGCGCGCAGGGTCGCCTCGATCCAGCGGGCGGCGCGCACGTCGGCCGGGCCGTCGCCGGCCGGTTCGATTTTGACGGGGCGGGCCAGCACCCCCAGCTTGCGCGTTTGCAGCAGGCTGAAAAGATGGGCGTCCTTGCTTTCCATCTCCTCGAACAGCGAGTAAGGACTGGCGTGGCCGGCGTAACCCTCGCTGCGGACGATGTGGTCGCCCAGGCGGCGCCCGTCCCAGACCGCGCCCCAGGGAGTGGCGGCCGGGGGGGCGAATTCCTTTAGTTCGGGTTGAATCGAGCGGGTGCGCATGGACACAACAAGCCTCCCTTTCCCTCGAACAGGATTCGAGGCGACGGTGAATTGGGCATTTTCGGGACGCAATTCCTCGGGCCGGCAGCCGGACGGGCCGCGCCGGCCGCATCGGCGGCGCTGCCCTCCCGCCCGGCGAGCGATCCGCGGCGATCGCTCATAACTGGTGAGATTCTAACCGGCGGCCCCTGATCGGTCCATTCCCGTGGGGGCGCTTAGCGACACTTGACGCAGTCAAACCCGCCGCGCGTGGGGCGCTTGGGCATTAAAACGGGGCGGGCGGGCCGCTCGGCGTGGAAGGGCCGGGCGAGCGGGAAACGCAAAAAAAACCCCATGCGAGGGCGAAATTGATATAGTGAGAGTTGCAAACGGCGCTCGGCCGGTCTATAAAGCAAAAGGCCGGCTTTCGAGGCGGCTCATATTAATGTTGTCGAACCGGCTGAGCGGGAAGGCGCGCGGAGCGCGGCGCGTTGCCATGCCCGGCGTGGTCATCAAGCGCGGCGCAGTCTTCCCGGCAGACTGCCGGAGCAATGGATTGCGCATAGAATCAAGCATTTGCCGGTTGACAGCGCCACTGATTTTTCGCTACAAACCGGATAGCAAAACAGAGCCTTGTTTTTGCATGGGTTAGGAAAGGGTACGGTCATGAAAGCCCAAAGAGTGTTTCCGCTTGGTTGGGGAACGTCGCTGCTGGCTTGGGTGCTGTTCATGATGACCGCCATTGGCTGGGCTCAGACGCTGGGCGAACTCGAAGCCGCCCAGGGCATCGCGGGCACGCTGGACTCGCAGTCCGTCGGCCCGAATCCCGTCACGCCGATTCAGAAAGCGCAGGATGCCGCCGCTGCCGCCGCCGGCGCGCCCGGCCAGCCCGGCGTTCCTCCCGGCGTTCCCGGCGTGCCGGAAGTACCCGGCGCCCCTCCCGGTGTACCCGGCGCCCCCGAGGCGCCCGGTGCGCCCCCGGCTCCCGGTGCGCAGGCCGGGGTTCCCGGCGCGACCCCCTCGTATTTTACCGGAACCGCCGGCGTGGCCAAAATCACCGTTATCACCGGCACGCGTGTTTTCGATAAAATCACGGGCGAACTGCTCGACGACGCCGTCGAAAGGGAGGTGCCCGAACCCGAAAAAGACAATTATTATGATGACGGAACCCACGGCGACCTGGTGGCCGGCGACGGAAAATACACCAAGGTGAGCGAGGTATCCGACGTCATCGGCGGCAGCAACCAGCGCGTCAAGGAGCAACTGATCCAGTCACTGGTCGTGGCCGAGCAACTCAATCCCATCCAGTTCTTCGGCTACACGCTCCTCAGCCTGGGCCAGCAGGAATCCACGCCGCGCAACCGCGCCTGGAAACTGGTTCCCAATCCCGACGGCGGGCCGGGCATGGTGCTGGCCGAGCGGCCGACCGATCCCAATGCCCCGGTCGAAGTGAAAAAATACCGGACCGAGCAGATGGCCATGGACAAACGGATCAAGGATGACTGGGCCGTCCGTTTCCTTCAGGAATATCGCACCAACAAGGACAGCCTGACGAGCGAGTTCTTCCCGCTCTATATCCCGCTGCCGCCCCAGACGCCCAATGTGCCCCCGCCGCCCAGCACGACCTGGCAGCCGTTCAGCGCGTCGGCGACGGGCGGCGGCGGAGCGGTGCCGCTTGGCCCGATTGGCGTGCCCGGCGCCGGCATGGGAGCCGCCCCGGCCGGCAGCCCCCTGACATCCAGTCAATATATGAACTTGCAGCGCGGCGGGAGGTAGGATTTAGATGGCGCTGACTCCCAAAGACGTCGATGATCTGACCGAGTCGATGAAGAAACTGCTCGAATTGTGGATGCGGATCAAGCTGGTTCTGCTCAAGGCCTTCGGCGCCGAACCGGTGACCCGCGAGCATGAGAACGCCTTCATGCAGCTCAAAAGCGACGTTTCCCGCATCTACCGCGCGACGTCCAATCGCCTGTCCTCGGGCCTCCAGTTCGAGGGCGACAAACTGGTCGAGATGCTCAAAAACGCCATGACCATGGCGCACTTGCAGAAGCTCTCGCCCAACGAAAAACAATCCATCTACGTCGTCTGGCACCTGTTATACATTCGCATGACCCGCACGCTTGGCGCGTTGGAAACGATGAAAGCCGGATATTATCCCCATATGCATCGGTCGCGTTTGCAGAAAATGCCCGTGGGCAAAGCAGCCAAATCTTGAAGCCGTTGTTTAACTGGGTTGGGAGGACGTTTTGTGGAAACCGCTAACACCCTGCGCCGGATTTTCGGAATCGTGACGATCGCCCTCTTGCTGGGCTCGACCCTGGGCTGCAACAAGATGCTGTCCAAGTATTCGTTGAGCCAGGCCCAGAAACGTCTTCAGGAGGCCAACGCGAACAAGGCCGACCAGTTCGCGCCGGATCTGCTGGCGAAAACCACCTCCGACATCACCAAAGCCCAGAACGAATACAACTCGGGCAATTTCACCGAGTCGCGCGCCAGCGCCAAAACGGCCGCCGCCAGCGCTTCCGAATTGCTCGAACGCACCAAGGTTCAACGCGCGAACTTCCTTAAGGCCGAATCCTACCGCTGGCTCGACATCGCCAAGAAAAACCAGGCCGAGCAGGAAAATCCCGAAGTCTATCGCCAGGTGGGCATCGACGACGAAACCGGCCGCAAGTTGATCGAGAAGCAGAAGTGGGACAAGGCCATCCAGGTCTTCGACAAGAACATCGAACAGGTCAAGTATCTGCTCAAGAACCTGGCCGACAAGGCCAACGCCGGCCTCAAGGAAACCGAGAAGATGCGCGACACGCTCACCGAGATGGGCGCCAACGAAAACGCTCCCGAGTTTGTCGAGACCATCACCCAGCAAATCCAGTCCATCAAGGACGCGATCGAAAAAGAGACCGATTACCGCAAGGCCATCGCGCTGCGCGACCAGGCCCGCCAGACCGAGGAAAGGGGCATCCAGCGCACCAAGGAAGTCAAGAGCCAGAAACAGATCCAGGAGATCGAGAACCTGCTCGACGAAGCCTCCAACCTGGGAGCCGAAATCTACGCGGCCCAGAATTTTACCGTCATCAGCAAGGACTTCGACAACCTTATCCAGCAATTCTACGAGAAAAACTACGACACCGTGCTGCGCACCACGCCCGACCTCAAGCCCAAAGTCGAGGCTCTGATCGTCGAGACCAAGCGCGAGTCGGCCCGGGCCAAGATGCAGGCGGTCGAGAAAGCCATCAACGTGCTTAACGACGGCCAGGTGAAGACCTACCTGCCCGGACGCGTCGAGGAACTCGTCAAGCAACTCGACGAGGCGCGCCAGCTCTTCGACAAGCAGCAATACACCGAATCCGAAAAGGTCAGCCTGCGCGGCCTGGAGATCGAGCAGCGCATCGTCGACGACTTCAACGCCCTGGCCCAGAAGCACATCAGCGAGGCATCCGACAAGCTGGCCACCGCCAAGAACGTCTACGACACGATGCAGGTCATCTTTGACAAGGTCGTCCCCGGCCCCTGGACGGGCGACGACAAGGCCCTCGAGGATTCGAAAAAGGCGCTCAAGGAGGAACTGCGCACCCGGGTGAACAACGCCCAGATCGAACTGGGCCTGGCCACGCTGCGCCGCGAGGAAAAGAATTTCAACCAGGCGATCCAGATCGCCGACAAGGTGGCCGTCGACGCCCAGGACGTGCAGGAGCAGACCTATCGCGTCGTCGCCCACAACGCCATCCTCGAGATCGCCAACCAGTTGACCAATTACGAACGCCAGGGCGGCCGCCAGTATGCCGCCGACGAAATGAACAAGACCAACGACCTGCTCGAGCAGAGCAAGCAACTGCTCAAGGACGGCAAGTATCGCGACGCCGTCCGCCGGGCCGCCGACACGAAAGCCCAGCTCGAAATCATGGTTCAGGAACTCGAGCGCGTGGCCGTCGCCCGAATCAACAACGCCTCCCAGGCCCTTAAGGAGGCGCGTGAGCACAAGGCCGAGCATTACCGCAATGAAGAACTCAACCAGGCCATCGTCGCCCTCGACCGCGCCAAGGATTCGCTCCAGGGCGAAGGGCTGCGCCAGGCGATCGAATCGGCGACGCAAGCCGAACAGATCGCCAGCCAGGCGTCGCAGAAGTCGCTCCAGCAATGGGCCGAGGAATTGATGCGCCAGATCGACCTGATCATGACCAAGGCGCAGGAAGCCGGGGCGAACCGCTACGCCACCGACCTGATTCAGAACGCCCTCGACTTGCGCAACCAGTGCAAGGCGCTCTACGACCAGGGCAAATATGTCGAAGCCATCGACATCGGCCAGAAAGCGGTCAACACGGCTCATGACGCGCTCTACGCGAAGGTCAACGAGGCCGAATCGCTCATCGCCACCGCCCAGCGCTTCGAGGGCTGGGAGTTCGAGCACCAGCGCCTGGCCGAGGCGATCAACTGCGCCAAGTCGGCCCGCGAAGACCTCGACAAGGGCGATTATCCGGTGGCCGAGCAATTCGCCGCCCAGGCCATCACCGTCGCCACCAACGTCATTCGCGACGCCAAACGCAAGGCCTTCGAGTCGCGCATGGAGACGCTCGAGAGCCGCCTGAGCGACGCCGAGAAGAAAGGCACGGGTTATTACCAGGTGAAGGACCTGTCGCGGATCCTGGCCGAGATGAATGCGCTGCGCAACGAATTCGACCCCCAGTCGGGCGAAGACTACGCGCAAAAAGTCGACAATCTGGATGCGCAACTCGCCGGACTGGTCGAAATGACCCCCGACGTGATCAATGAACTGCTTAACGCGATGCAGGAGCGCCTGACGGGTCTCGAATCGCGCAACGCCTCATCGAGCCTGCCCGACATGGTCGACGAGGTGAACCGCAAGATCAAGTATGCCCGGCTGGACTTCAAGGCCGAGAAATTCCGCCCGAGTTTCCAGAACGCCAAGGACGCCATGCGCCTGCTCGACACGATGGAACTGCGCCTGGACGAGCGCGATTTCGACAAGGCCCTCTATACCCAGCTCAAACAATTCAATGAAGCCATCGAGAAGTTCCGGCCGGTGCTCGACATGGGCACGACGGCGTTGATCGAACTCGCCATCGGCGCCAATGGGCGCGCCCAGGCCGTCTCGCTGCTCCAGGCCAGTTCGCCGTCGGATCTGCGGACGACCATCACCGAGATCGGCGCGCGCGTCCGGATGCTCAAGACCCCGCCCAGCCGCGTCGACATACACGAGTCCGCCGTCAAGATGCTGACCGTCGCCAAGACGGCGGCGGCCAATTTCGAAAAACTCCTGATTATGGACATGTATGGACCCGACGAGGCGCGCAACATCGTCCAGACGGCGTTCGTGCAGATGCAGGACGCCCGTCATCAGGAACAGGATATCCAACGGACCATCCCCAACCCCGAAATCCAGTTCAAGCCTGCCGGGGTGGAGCGGGTGGTTTCGTCGAGGGAGTAAGCCAGCATGGAAATGATAACCAACCTCTTTTCGCCGGATCATGCCATTATCGGCGTCGAGATCCTCACAATCGCCGCAATCCTCGTGCTGCTGGGCTATTTCGTCTATTCCTTCAACCTGTTTAAGAAGGATTGAGCGCCTTATCTGTTCGTCGGACACGCCGACATCGAGCATACGCATGGCAACACTTCAGTCAATCAAGGGCGGGGACAAAAAAGGCGAAACCGCCGAGGCCAAACCTGTCAAATACAAGCTGACCAAGGAGCAGACCCAGTACGTCAACGGACTGGTGAAGCTGGAAAGCCGCATTGCCATTTGCCGGGAATACATCGCCCTGTGGATGAATTTTTTTCGCATGCTGTCGGAGGACATAGGCAATCGCGATTACACCGCCAACGAGGAAAAAGCATTTTTCCAGGTAATGACCATCCTGGCGCGCAAGCACTTCCTGTTCGTCGAAATGATGGGCGACACCTTCGAACGGGGCAACGACATCCTCAGTGTCCTCGTCCTCGCCGTCGGCCTCTCGCACGCGCGTTTACTGCCCGAAAATACCCGCTCGAAACTCGAACTGGACTGGCATTCGCTTTTCCTCGACATGAACAAGGCCCTCGGCCGCCTGCTGCGGATGCTACCCGGCAAGATGACGCTGGCCGAGGCGATCGACTGGGCCAACAAGAACATCAAGATGGGTGAAAACGGCCTGCCGCTTCCCCTCGATAAGAAAAAGAGGGAAAAGACCGGCGGCGGCTTGTTTGGCAAAAAGAAATAAGCCGCTGCGGCCGCCGGCGCGCCTCTCGGCGGGAGTGCGGCGTCCTTGCCTCGCGCGGCGACTTCCCCTAAAATGAAAACCTCCCCATAAGGGGGGGATTTTCATTTGATTATGAAAAATTACCACCTGTCGGCTCACCTTCGCTTCGCCACGCGCCGCGAGGTCGAGGCGGTCTTGGCCATGGGACGCGATTTCGAAGGCGCCGACCTGGCGGGCCTCAACCTGGCGAACCTCGATTTATCGGGGGCCAATCTGGCCGGTGCGCGCCTGAGCGGCGCCAACCTGGCCGGCGCCCGCCTGACCGGCGCGCGCCTCGAATGGGCGCGTCTGGACGGGGCTGAAGCGGCCGGGGCCGAATTCGCCCACGTCGCGGCTGAATTCGCCGTCTTTGGCCTGGCCCGGCTTGAGGGCGCTTCGTTCCGCGAGGCCGAGCTGCGCCGCGCCAATTTCGTCGGCGTCATGGCCGCCGGCGCCGATTTTACCGGGGCCGATCTCTATTACGCCCGCTTCGCCGCGGCCGACCTACGCGGGGCCGGTTTCGCGGAGGCCAATCTGCAGCGGGCCGTCTTTCGCGCAGCCGACCTGCGCGGCGCGAGCCTGACCGCCACGCGCGGTCAGGCCATTTTCGACCGCGCGCTGCGCGACCGCTGAAGGGGCGCCGCCGTCGATGATTCTTCAGCCCTTCATGATCGACGTGGGATCGCAGGAGGTGAATGTCTATCTCGTGGGCGACGAGGCGACCCGCGTCGGCTTCATCGTCGACGCCGGCGGCTTCCCCCCCGCCCTTCCCGACGCCGCCGGCTTTTATCGCCTGGCGGTCACGCACGTGTTGCTTACGCATCTCCATTGGGATCACACCGGGGCCCTGTCCGCCCTCCTGGCCGAGTGGCCCAACCTGTGCGTCGTGGCGGCGGCGCCTTGTCCGGCCGCCCCCAATGTGCACCTGGTCGAGGACGGCGCCCAACTGCGCATCGGCCCTATCAAGGTCGACGTGTTGCAAACCTCGGGTCACACGCCCGAGTCGGTCTCTTATTATCTGGCGGAACCGGGCGTGTGTTTCGTGGGCGACGCGCTCTTCGCCGGGGCGGTGGGAGGAACCGGCGACGATGCCCGCCACCGGGAACAAATCACCCTCCTGCGCGAAAAAATACTCGCCCTGCCCGAGGCGACCGAAATCCTGCCCGGCCACGGCCCGCTCACGACAGGCGCGATCGAGAAGCGCGCCAATCCGTTTTTCCGGCCGGGCTTCGGGCGGCTGGCCTAGGCGACGGCGGGGTCGGTTTCGACAAGGCGGCCATGGTCGCGTCCGGCAAATCATTATTTTCGCATCATTTAATGCGGACTTGACTCTTGCGGCGCAGCATAAGAAGATATGGCTTTCTCCGTGCGCGCGCGCCCGCGTAGCGCGGCGGCGTCGGGCTGAATCGCCTTGCATCGGAACATTACGCGCCCTAAACTGATTGTAACGACCTCGGGACACGCGGAACAAACCGTCAGGCACCACTCTATCGGCTGTTGACGTCCATGGCAATACACTCGCACAATCCTGCCGATTCGGCCGATCCGGTTGCTCAGGCCAGCGAACCTTGGGC
>JAMCWS010000150.1 GCA_023480605.1 bacterium | reverse complement strand
GATCTGGTCGACCGGATCGACCGGGGCGCCGGGGCGATTTTCATAATCTTTCTGACGGAATTCCCATGGCGTCGCGGGCCGTTTCCGCGCCCACAAGCCGCGCCGTCCGTTTCGCGCCGCCGTCTCGAGGTCGCGCAGTTCCTTGTCGGGCGCGTAACGGTCTTGGCTCCAGGCCAGCCCCGCCGCGACGAGTTCCCGGCTCAATTCGCGGCCGTCGGGCAGGCGCGTCTCGCCGATCACCTGGCCTTGAGGAGTGTGTTCCCGCACGTCGACCGTCACCGTTTTCCCCCCGATCCGCTCCTCCGTGAACTCTTTGGCCATGCCGCCGAACTCCTGTTGCCGTTCGGGGCAATCGGCGCCGGCCAGTCGGATCGTCACCAGATCTCGTCCGCTGATGATCTGGAACGTGTCGCCGCTGAGGACGGTAAGCACGCGTCCGGTCAATTCCTCGGCGGCGGCGGGCGGCGCGGCGGCCAGTCCCGCCCAGCCGGCCAGTCCCGTGATCGCCGCGATGAACCATCCGTTCGCTCGTTGGCGTTTCATGTTTTTCCTCAACCTTCCCGCATCACCGGCTCGAACCGGCCCGGTTGCGTCGCGCAGTGGTGTTACGCCGCTTGGCCGTGGAGGCATATTTCGAGGCCGAACCGCTTCTCCGGGCGGCATACGACGAGCCGCCGCTCTTTCCGCCGCCGGTCCGCCGCATCGCCGTTCCCTGGCGAGGCTGCGGCGCCGGCGTGGGCTGCGGGCCGCCGAAATAGAATGACGGAATCTCTCCCCCCGTTGACTTGAAGACCGTCACCGTGGTCGTGGCCGTGTCGTCGGCCGCCACGGCGGGCGCCTCGCCGGGGCGGCGCGCCAGGATCGCGTCAATGGGGTCCAGGGCCGCGGTGGGATCGGTTTCGTATTCCCGTCGGCGAAATTCCCACGGGGGCGTCGGATTCGACGCCCGCCATAATCCGCGTCGCTCGGTGCGCGCTACGTCCTCCAATCCATGCAGCGGATTCTCGCCCCTTTGGAGGCTGCGGACCCATGCCAGCCCCGCCATGACCAGTTCCCGACCGAGGTTCCGCCCGCCAGGCAGCGTGACTTCGCCGATTATCTGCCCTCCCGGCGCCCGCTCGCACACGGCGATCGTGACCGTCTTGCCGCCGATCCGGTCGGCCGTGAAAACGCGCGCCTGGCTGCCGTAGTCCTGTTTCAGTTCGGGGCAGTCGACCCCGGCCAGCCGAATCATGCGCAAATCCCTGCCGTCGAGCAACTGGAATGTGTCGCCGCTCAACACCGTCAGCACCCGGCCCCTGATCTCCTCGACGGCGGCCGCCGAGACGGGAGCCGCCGCTGCTTCCGCAAGGCAAACCAGGACGACCAGCACGCCCAACACGAGACCCGAAAGCCTGCCTTGGCGCCGGCGCCTCATTTTCGCAGTCCTTCTTTCCGATCCCGCTCCTTCGCTTCGTTACCGTGATAAAGATATCACGATTCCTCTCGCGCGACCACCGTCAAACGAACGGCTCCCTCGTCATGCCCGCCCTCGATTCACCGATCCGCGCGCCGTCAGCGCCGGTACCGGCCGCGGCTGCCCCGCAAAACCTTGCCGCGCGTGCGTTCGATCGACTGGCCGGTCAGGGTTCCAAAGGCGCCGTTGCGATAAAGCCGTTTGGAATCGGTGTATGCCGGCATCGCAAACATCCGGTAACGATTTGGGGAGAGGACAAGCCCGTAAGTTACCCCGTAGGCGCCCGGCTCCGTCGCCTCACCCGTTCCTTCGTAATAAAACGCCGGAATCTCGCCGCCCAGCGACTTGTAGGTCGTCGTCGCCGGCGTGACCACGGGTTTGGGTTTGGTGACCGCGTCCGCCGGGACCGTGGTCGGGATCTCGACGGGCCTTGCCTCCGCCCGCGATTGGTCGGCCGCCCGCCGGGCAATGATCAGATCGAGCGGATCGATGCGCGCATTGGGATCGCCGGCCGCGGCCCGCTGCCGGTAAATCCAGGGCGGCGTTGGATGGGCCTCTTGCCAAAGACCTCGCCGTTCGCGGCTCGCCGTCTCCTGCAACCGGTCGAGCGCGGCGTCGCGGGCATATTGGCCGCGGCTCCAGGCCAACCCCTCGCCAACCAGGGCGCGGCTGAGGCGTTCCCCATCGGCGAGATTCACTTCACCGATTAGTTCGCCCCCGGGCGCGCGTTCGCGCGGTTCCACCGCGACCGTCCGGTTGCCGATCCGTTCGGTCGTGAAATCTCTCGCCCGCATCCCGTAGTCCTGACCCCGGTCGGGGCAGTCGATGTCGGCCAGGCGGACGGTCCTTATCGGATGACCCTCAAGTATTTGGAAGGTGTCGCCGCTCAACACGGCGATCACGCGGCCTGCGATATTTTCCGCGGCTGCCGGAGTCGCCACGGCCGCGGCCCCCGCCGCCCAACAAGCCAGAACGGCACAGCGAAGCGACCGCTTTGGCAACCATTTCCATTTCATGATAAATCGCCCTCCCTTTCCCTGTTTTCATTTTACCATGTTCGCCGTCGATCGCCAAGCGGCCGGCTTTCTTCGAGAGACAAACTCACCTTTTTGCCAACGATTCCGCAGATGCGCGCCGGCCGGAACGGGGCGGAAGAAAAATCTTTATTAATCTCTACGGGGGATTCATGATGATCCGCGAAATCCTTTGGAGGTCAGCCTCATGATACCCATACGTTATCGCTTTGCCTCGGCTCTATGTCTGGCGGCGCTGGCGTTGGCGGCCTGCTCCAAGAGCGCCCCGGAGACGCAAGCGCCGGCTCCCGAAGGCCAGGCCCCGGCTCCGGCGGTCACCGGCGGCGCCGCCAGCCCCGCCACCCCGGCCGCCCAGGCTGGTAAAACGCTTACGATCGGCGTCATGCCCAAACTCGTCGGCATCGACTTCTTCAACGCCGTCGAGAAGGGCGCCCGCGAAGCCGGCAAGGACCTGGGCGTCACGGTCGTCTACGACGGGCCCGTCACCGGCGACGTCACCAAGCAAACCGCCATGCTCGACGGCTGGATTCAAAAGGGCTTCGACGCCATCTGCATCGCTCCCAACGACCCGGCGGCGATCGCTCCGACCTTGCGCAAGGCCCAGAAACGCGGCATCAAGGTGTTGGCCTTCGACGCCGACGCGAGCGCCGACGCCCGCGATTTCTTCATTAATCAGGCCACCTATGACGCCGTCGGCCGCACGATGATGGACATCATGGCCCGGGGCATCGGTCCCGAGGGCAAATACATCATCCTCACCGGCAACTTGACGGCCGAGAACCAGAATCGCTGGATGGCGGCGATGGAGACTTATCGTCAGGAAAAATACCCCCAAATGGTCAACCTATCGGAGAGCCCCAAGGCCACGGCCGAAGACCAGGCGCTGGCCACCCAGGTGACGATCGATGTCCTCAAGACCTACCCCGACCTGCAGGGGATCTTCGCCCTGACCTCGGTGGCCTTGCCCGGCGCCGCCGAAGGATTGGTCAAGGAAAACGCTTACAGCCGGATTTTCCTCACGGGCCTTTCGACTCCCAAAACCATGCGCGATTACGTGCACAAGGGAGTGGTCAAGGAATTCGCGCTGTGGAACCCGGTCGACCTGGGCTACCTGGCCGTGCAGGCCGCCGCGCTGGCCGTCAAGGGCGGGCTGACGCCCCAGACGACCCAGATCAAGGCCGGCCGGCTGGGCGACATCAAGGTCAGCGACCGCGTAGTCCTGCTTGGCGATCCGCTGATCTTCACCAAGGACAACATCGACCAATACGAATTCTAGGCTTCTGCCGGCGACGCCGCGCGCGCCGTTCGTCCGCCCTCATCCTCCGCAACCGGGGACCGGTCCGCATCAGCCCCCGGTTGCGCGTTTGGCCGGAATAACCCAGAAACAGGAATTGAGCCACGAAAATACACGAAAGAACATGAATTTTTTTGATCTGTATTATGATGACGTCTTCATCTGCCGGATAAGCCCAAATTTACGTGTAAGTTTAATATTTCGTGTATTTCATGCCATTTCGTGGCTTATAATCGCCATTTATTGATACATCGTGGTTCCGGATAAGATCTCCCCGTCCGCGGGCGTATGGATATAAAGATGAATCTCCATGAGGAAGGAATCCGAAAATGATCCGCCGGTCGCTCGTCTGGTTGCCGTTGTTGGTGGCCTTGATCCCGCCCCGCCCGGCCGCCGCCCAGGGCCACACGGACTCGTTTCAGAAACTCGACACCGCCTACTGGCGGCCTGTGAACCTCTTTGGCGCCCGCGCTCTGCCCGGTCTTGCAGTGAAGGCCGAGGAGGGCGTTTTACGCATCAAAGGGACAACCGCGTTCGAAACGATCAACCTGGGCGGGGTCCGCACGCTCAACACCTGGCGCGCCTCGGCGGAGCGGCCTTTTGTTCTGGAGGTTACCCGAGCTTACGCCAGCGGCCGGGCAGGGGGGGGCGAGGCCGGCATCATGCTGCTGCGCCCCGACATGAGCTTCGCCTACCTGCAGGAGCCGATGCGGCCGTCCGTGCGCAATTACAGTCATGCGGAAACCTGGCAACTGGTCCTTCGGGGTCGGAATCCGCCCCCCTTCGGCGATATCATGGAGGTGCTGGCCGCCCATCCGCAGCCGCTGTTCGACTGCGATCTTTACCGCATCCCCCGGCGGATTCGGCTCACCCACGACGGCACGAAACTGACCGTGGCCATGGACGGCAAGGAACGGGTTTCGGTTCCAATTCCCTGGAATGACGGATTCGTGGTCGTCCTGGGCGCCGGGGCGCGCAATCCCAGCGTGGCCGTCGACGCGGGTTTCGCCGACCTGCGTATCGAGGGCGAGGCCGGGCCGCCGCTCCCCGCGATGCCTCAGGACGCCGCCGGTTGGGAGCCCGCCGCGGCTGAATATTGGCGCGGCGACAAGGCCCTGCAACCCGGCGCGGCCGAGAAGGTCATGACCACGAAACCTGGCGTCCAACTGGCCCAGGTCCTGCGGTCGGGCTGGTCGCAACAGACGATCAAGGACTTCATCGACTGGTCGGTGGCGCAGGGGCTCAATTGCGTCGCCCTCGACATCCCCTGGGGCGCCGTCGAGCGCCGGCGCGGCCAGTTCGATTTCGAGCGCTTCGACGGCATCATCAATTATGCCGTCAATCGCGGCCTCTGGGTGCAGATCAAGCCGTGGTGGATCCAGCGCACCTACCCCGACTGGATCAGCCCGGCCCTCGAACAGAAAGCCATCGGCGGCAACCGGGTGCTGACCGAACTGACTTTCGCCAACGATGAATTGAACAGCCTGATCGCCAACTACGTCGGCAAGGTGGCCGAACATTATCGCGGCTATCCCGTCACCTGCTACACGCCCGTGGCCGGTTCGGCCGCCGAACTGGAATATCCCTTCAGCAACTGGCAGGACGATTCCGAATGGGCGCGGGCGCAATTCCGCGCCTGGCTGAAGACCCAATACGGAACGCTCGACCGGCTCGACGCCGCCTGGGGCGGCCGCTACCCCACCTGGGGCGCGGTCACCCCGCCGGCCGACCTGGCCCCGCCCAAAGAAGGCCCCGACCTGCGCCGCCCGGTGCTGGACTGGTTTCGCTACCGCGAATGGGCGATCGGCCGGCTGGTCGACGCCATGGGCGCGGCCATTCACCGGGTCGATCCGCGGGCGCTCTTCGCCATCCAGACCGGGCAGATCCACGACGGCCCGTCCGACGCGCGTCGCGCCTCGATCGGCATCCTGAACTGGGGCCGCGCGGCCGACATGCTGATCGTCGATCCTCAGCCGCGCGACGGTTCAATCATGGGTTACAGCATGGACCTGATCCGCGCCGACGGCAAGGTGGCGGGCATGGAACTCGACGCGCCGGCCCGCTTCGTGCTCCCCCTGGAGCAATACACCGCCAACAGCGTCCAGTGTTGGACCCACGGCGGGATCTGGTCCTCATGGGCCAACTGGCGTCCGGACGAACTCAAGGATGCCGCCATTGTCGCGATGACGAAAAATACCGTCGCGGCGGCCGGACCGCGCCGTTCAATCGCCCGGCCCGCCACGGCCCTTTTTTTGAGCAAGTGGGATCTTTACTGCTACCACGACCAGCCGCGCTGGCGCGATTGCCAGAGCGCCTACGCGGCGCTGACCGGCAACGGCGCCCAGGTCATCGACGTTCTCATCGACGAGACGGTGCTCGCCGATCCGGAAGCGCTGGGGCACTATGAAAAAATCGCCGTTCCGTTCGCCGATTGTCTCGACCGGCGCGTGAAGGACGTCCTCGACCGGCACCGCGACCGCCTGGCGATCGACCGGCCCGAGTCCTATGCCCGGCATCTGCTGGACTTCGGCCGCGAGCCATGAAAAGCCGCATGGCGGCGGCGGAAGACTCCGCAAAACCCGCCGCGGCGAAAAACCGCGTTTCAATTTCCTCGAATTTACGTGTCTTTCGCGCCATTTCGTGGCCAAATGCTTTTGTACCGATGAATGATTCCGGCCGTTCAAATCTATCGTGCCAAAGGACGACACCCGATGACGCTCAGACGAATACTCGACCGTGCCGCAACGGGGCATACCCGACGCTGGATTTTCGGTGTGCTTTGCCCCCTCCTGGTGGCCGCCACGGCCCCGGGTCAGGATGCGCCCAACATGCGGCGGACGATTGACCAGGGGCTGGCCGAAGGAACCTTCAAGATCCCCGCTTATCCGCAGGCGGGCATGCCCCTGTCCTACACGATCCGCTCATGGCAAATGACCCGGTTGAACGACGCACAGTGGAAACAGTATGTCGACCTCCAGAAGGGCCTGGGCTTCAACAACATCAGCATCGACATCGCCTGGGGCGGCGTCGAAAAGGAACGCGGCAAATATGATTTCTCGTTATACGACGCGCGCCTCAAGGATATCGTCGACCGGGGCATGACGCTGCAAATCAAGCTCAACACGCGCGAAATGCCCGACTGGGCCAAGACCAATCCCGACGCCTTCATGCACGGACCCGACGGCCGGGTGTTACTGGAGCCCCGGTTGCCCGACCGCCCCTACCACAGTTTCGCCGACCCCGTTATGAACCGCTGGCTGCGCGAATACTACACCGCGGTGGCCAGCCACTACGCCACGTGGCCGAACCTGTTTTATTGCAGCGCCTTCGCCACGGCTTTCGAATCGGAATATCACCACAGCGTGTGGACCGATTTTTCGCCCGCCGCCGAGCGCCAGTTCCGCGAGTTCCTGCGGACTCATTACGAATCGCTTGACGCCCTCAACGCCGCCTGGGGCGCGCGCTACCGCGGCTGGGACGCCGTTGGCATCGCCTGGCGGCCCGCCGAGGCCGGCGTGGGCGCCAACCCCGTGGCCGGCACCCTCAAGGACGGCAAGCCCGACCGCCGCTACGTCGATTTCATGAAGTATCGCGAGTGGTCGGCCGGCCTGTTTTTCGCCAACCTTCTCGACGGCCTGCGCGAGGGCGACCCCAAGGCGCAATACGGCCCCCAGGTGGGCCGGATCGTCGGCCCCTTCGCCATGCGGCGGGGCACGCTCGGCGCGTTCAAGTGGGCTTCCGGGGGCGGCTGGATTTTCACCGATCCCTCGCCCGCCGACGACTACGCCTGGCAGTTGGCCGTCGACCGCGCCGGCGGCCGCAAAGTGGCCATCGAAATCGACGGCCCCTACATGTTCCGCAACCTTAACCTGTATGAAAAACAACCCGAACTCTACGCCGCTCAAACCCGCGAATGCTACGAAAACGGCGCCGCTTACGTCTCCTTCGCCAACTGGGGTTCCGAATACGATTACCAGCGCAACCTCGATATGTTCCGCCAGACGGCCGCGATCAAGCAGAAGGACTACCCCCAGCCAAAGGCCGACGAGGCGGTTTACGTCAGTAAATGGGATTGCTATATCCATGGGGCCGCGCCTGGCGCCAATATGAGCAGCGCCGAGAAGCGATTCAAACAACTTCGCACTCAGAGCAAGGCCGTCGACATCGTCTACGATGACGTCTTCCTCGCCGATCCCGGAACGCTCAAGCGCTACAATAAAATTTACATCGACGGCTTGCGGATCGTGGACAAGGAGGCATGGGACGCCCTCAAGGTCAGCGGCGTGGAACTCGTGTTGGGCGAGGGTGTCGGCCGCCTGATGGACGAAACGGGCGCCCCCGAATGGAACGCCCGCTGACGCGATCATATGGCCGGAAAATTCGTTTTGCGTTCAAGCTTCAGCTCGATACCGAATATCGTGAGTATAAATCGAGAAGACACGCCGAAAGGCTTTCGATTTTCGCGCTCATCGGGTCTTGGCATCTCAAACATCAAGCTGAAGCTTGAACTCCCAACGGAGTTTCTCGATAGATGGAATGCCGCTCTGCCGCGCAGACTTTTGTGTTACCGAGCCGCATTGCCGATCGAAAAGGGGGATTATATAAATGAACCATCGATATCGGCGACGCCATATTTCCGCGGCGACGCTCGTTGCCGCCGTTATTTTGGCCCTGCTCGCGGTCGTGGCGGGGTCCGCCGCCGCCCAATCCCAGCCGGCCGGCGACCAGGTCGCGCTTCGTAAACTTATCGCCGACGCGGTCACCTCGGGCGCCGCCAGCGTCCGCATCCCGCCGGGCGTCTATCGTCTCGGGCCGGATCCGGCGGGCACGGCGCACCTGCGCGTCAAGGGCGCGCACGACCTCGAAATCGACGCGCGCGACGTGACCGTCATCCTGACCGACGCCAGAACCTCGGGGATTTTCTTTCAGGATTGCCGCAAGGTTCGCCTGCGCGGCCTGAGCGTCGATTGTGATCCGCTGATGTTCACCCAGGGGCGCGTCGCCGCGATCGAACCGCAGGGTCAGTGGTACGACCTTGCCATCGATCCGGGCTATCGTGACGACGCCGAAGCGTTCGCCAATCCCCGTCCGATGTCGATCTTCGAGCCGGGCACGCGCGAATACAAGACCGGCATCCCCGACCTGTTTCTGGGCCGCATCGAAAAAACCGCCCCCGGCCACTGGCGGGTCTACCCCGTCGCCGGCACGCCCGGCCGCGACCGCTTCCCGGTGCGCGAAGTGCGGGTGGGCGATCTGGCCGCCATCCCCTTCTTCGGGCCGGCGGGTCTGACCTGCCGCGGCTGCGCCGACATGGTCTTCGAGGGGGTGACGATCTACCAGACGGGCAGTATGGCGTTTCACGAGCACGGCGGCGAAGGGGGAACCACGTTGCGTAACTGCCGCGTGATGCGCAAGCCCGGCACGACCCGCTTGCTCAGCACCAACGCCGACGGCTACCACTGCAAGAACATGCGCCGCGGCCCGCTCGTCGAAGGCTGCCTGTTCGAGGGCATGCACGACGACGCCATCAACGTCCACACCCAGTTCAGCCGCGTGCTGGCCGCCGACGGCGAGACCGTCTGGGTCGTCCCGATGTATGAGGAGCCGTCCAAGGCCGGCGATAAGATCGAGTTTTTCGACCAGGCCACGATGAAGTCGCTCGGCATCTACGCCATCCGCGACATCGCGATCGACGAGCGCCGCTCCCACCAGCCCGACGCCTATGCCCTCTTTCCGGAAATGGGCCGCCAGCCCTATAACGGCTGGGCCTATCGCCTGCGACTCGACCAGGCGGCCCCTGTCAAATACGGCGACTCCATGGAAGCGCTCGCCTGCATGGGCAGCGGCTTCGTCATTCGCAACAACACCTTCCGCACGCATCGTTACCGCTCGATCCTGGCCACCTCCTCGGGCGGCCTGATCGAAGACAACCACATCGAGGGCTGCACCTTCGACGCCATCGCCCTGACGCCCGGGGGCGGCCAGGGGGGCTTCGCGCGCGATATCGTCGTCCGGAGCAACACCATCCGTCACACCGGCATGGTGCCCTGGCACCATGCGGCGATCCGCGTCGGCCTGGAGGACGGCCCGCCCCGTTATGCCTCGCGCGAGAATCGCGACATCACGAT
The DNA here is from genome assembly GCA_023480605.1 of bacterium. Classification (GTDB taxonomy): domain Bacteria; phylum Sumerlaeota; class Sumerlaeia; order MVZB01; family MVZB01; genus JAMCWS01. Next base: position 1,516 of record JAMCWS010000150.1, on the reverse strand, counting down.
CGAGGACAACCTGATCGAGGATGTGGCCGGCGACGGAATAATGGTTTCCAACGCCGCCAACGTCGTGGTGCGCGGCAACACCATCGAGGACGTCGGCCTGCGGCGCGTCTCGGCACGGGTGCCGGCGGCCATCGAGGTTTTTGCCGTCGGGGGGGTGACGATCGACAGCAACACGATCCTGGCCACGCCGGCCGAGTCGGCCCGCGTCGCGGTCGATCCGAAGGCCGCTCCCGGCGATGTGAACGTCCATGGGAACAGGATCGAACCGGCGCGCCGCTGAGCGCCGGCGCCATGTCGGAAAGGTTGTTTTTCGCGCGCGATATCCGGACTTGCTTTTGCCCCGCGGCTCCCCGACGATGGGGACCCGGGAAACATATGCACGACGAAGGAGGGTTTGTCCGTGTCCGCTGACTGCCTGTTCTGCAAAATCGTCCGGGGTGAGATACCGGCGAAACTGGCGTATCAGGACGAAGACTATGTCGCCTTCCATGACATCAACCCCCAGGCGCCCACTCATATCCTGATTATTCCCCGCAAGCACATCCGCACGCTCAACGACCTCGAGCCCGACGACGCCCAACTCGTCGGCGGAATGCTCCTGCTGGCCGGCAGGCTGGCGGCCGAACGGGGCATCGCCGCGCCCGGCTACCGCGCGGTTTTCAACTGCAACGCCGGGGCCGGCCAGAGCGTCTGGCACGTTCACCTGCACCTGCTGGGCGGCCGCCCGCTCCACTGGCCACCGGGCTGAGACCCGCCGCCAATATCCGTAGTCAAATCCGCCCGCTTCCTCGATCTTTCAGGGCAAAACATTACCGTTGCGCAAATAAAGGCCTGGCGCGACTCCGCCGCGCCAGGCTTTTATGTGAAAAAATGAAGGACCAAGGCTCCTCCCGATTCGCGCGTGTTTTGGTTGGGAATCCGGCGGGTGGCGTTTATAATGAGGTTCGTGGCGCCGGTGCGGCTCTTGGCGGACCGCCAAACACGCCGCCGCATGCGGCGAAAAAGGAAGTGGTGTTTGCCTGACATGAACCGATTGCCAATATCGACGCGGTGGTCGCCGGATTCCACGGGCGCGCTCGTGCCGCCAGTCGGATTTCCCGCCGCCGTCCTCATCGGCTCGCGGGGGAGCGAACTGGCCCTTTGGCAGGCGCGCCACGTGGCCGACCGCATCCGCCGGCTGGGCGTCGCCGTCGATATCATCATCATCAAGACCGCCGGCGACATCGATCAGCGAACCGCCTTCGGCGAAATGCCCGACAAGGGGGTATTCGTCAAGGAAATCGAGGATGCTCTGCTTGCCCGGAGGATCGACCTGGCCGTCCACAGCCTCAAGGATCTGCCCACCGAACTGCCCGACGGCCTCTGCCTGGCGGCCGTTCCTGAGCGCGTTTCACCGCTCGATGCCTTCATCAGCCGCGACGGCCAGCCGCTGCTCGAAGTTTCCGCCGGCACCCATGTGGCCACGGGCAGCCTGCGTCGCCAGGCCCAGATCCTGGCCGTGCGCCCCGACTTGCGC
>JAMCWS010000225.1 GCA_023480605.1 bacterium | reverse complement strand
CCAAGCCAGTCGGCGCCAGCCTCCAACGCCGCCATACCATCCTCGAGGCGCGTGATCCCGCAGATCTTGACCAGCGTGGCGGAAGTCGATGGCATCGGGTCGGTTAAAACTTCCTATCCGTCGTTTCCAACGGGGTGTTTCGGTTGCCCATCTCATATCCGGGCGGATGCCCCTAACCATTTAAGAATAGTCCGCGGGGAAATGACAAGGTTCATTCATCGCCGGCGGTGGTTGGGGTGGCGCGGGAACGAAGGGAAGGATCGGGCGCCGATGGGGGGACGTTCGGCGGGGCGGCATCGGTCGTTTTGCTTTCGGCGGCGCCGGCGTGGTGGCCGGCGGCATCGGAACCCGCTTTACCGCCGGGGGGATCCACGAAGATGATCTTCTCACCCGGGCGAACCATGAAAAGCCGCTCGCGGATGGCCTTTTCGGCTGGAAAACCACCGGCTTTGAGGGCCTTCAGTTCAGCGTTGAGGCGGGCTTGTTGTTTTTCCTGGGCTGCCACTTCGGCACGATACGCATTGTAACGTTCGCGCGCGGCGAAATAGGCCTGCAATGTGGCGCGATTGAAATAAATCCAGATGGCGGCGACCACGAGCAAATAGACCGCCCACTTGACCAGGGCGGCCGGACGGCAACAAACCAGGACAAGGTTGAGCAGCTTGAGCACGGATCCAACTCCGAACGGGGCGCTGAACAGCGGGATAAAGGTCTCGGAATCTCAACCCTTTGTTGAGGGTATTATGCCCCAGGGCCGGCGCGGACGCCATTGATTTTTACGCGAAAACCGTCCCTCGCCCCCTGCCGCGCCGGTTCCCGCATCGCTCCGACATGCACCGCCGATTCGGTAAGCCATGAAATATCAACAATCCACACGTCATGCCGTTTTTCCCATGAAGAATGCACTTGACACCTTGCCCGGCCACAGTCCATTGATGGGAAGAAGGGGATTCTCCGGCGGAAGTGAATGCGACCCTCCGCGGGAGATATTCATGTCCCTCCGCCGCGGGCCTTCGGGTCAACGGCCGATTGTCGGATAAAGAACGAGATCATGGCAAAATCCGCTCCCGAGCATATGAAGGCCGACGCGTCGGCGCGGCCCGAGGCCGCCGGCCCCGCCAAGGGCGCCGCACACCGCAAGACCGCCGCGGCGTCGAAGAAATCCGCATCGCCCCGCAAAAGCGCCGCCCCCCGCAAGACGGCTTCGGCCGCTCGGTCCGCCAGGGGAGGCGCCGGGCGTTCGGCCGCCCGACCCATGCACAAGCCCGACGAGGGGTCGGCCGACGGCAAACACCTGATCATCGTTGAATCGCCCGCTAAGGCGCGCACGATCGAGCGCTACCTGGGCAAGGACTTTAAGGTGGTCGCCTCGGTCGGACACGTTATCGACCTGCCGGCGACCAAGTTGGGTGTCGATGTCGAGAACGACTTCAAACCCGAATATGTGGTCATTAAGGGCAAGAAGGCGATCCTGGACGCCATGCGGCGTCAGGCGCGCCAGGCCCGCTCGGTTTACCTGGCTCCCGACCCCGACCGCGAGGGCGAGGCCATCGCCTACCACATCGCCCAGTGGCTCAAGGAGGTCAACCCCGAGGTTTACCGGGCGACCTTCAACGAGATTACGAAATCGGCCGTGCAGCGGGCGATTCAGAATCCCCGCGCCATCAATCCCAACCTGTTCAATGCCCAGCAGGCCCGGCGCGTGCTCGACCGGCTGGTGGGTTACAAACTGAGCCCCCTGCTGTGGCGCAAGGTGCGCCGGGGCCTATCGGCCGGACGCGTGCAGTCGGTGGCCGTGCGCATCATCTGCGACCGCGAGCGTGAAATCCGCCTCTTCCAGTCACAGGAATACTGGACCATCGAGGGCCAGGCGCAGGCCGACGTGCCGCCGCCGTTCGTCATCCGCCTGGTGAAAATCAACGACCAAAAGGCCGAGATCGGCAACCAGTCCGCCGCCGACGCCATCCTCGACGCCGTCAAGGGTCAGCCCTTCGCTGTCGGCAACATCATCCGGCGCGAAGTGGCCAAGCGCCCCTTCGCCCCGTTCATCACCAGCACGCTCCAGCAGGAGGCCTCCCGCAAGCTGCGCATGCCGGCCGCACGCACCATGGCCCTCGCCCAGCGGCTTTACGAAGGCATCGAGTTGGGCGAAGATGGCATGGTCGGCCTCATTACATACATGCGCACCGACTCGACGCGCCTGGCCGACGAGGCCCTGGGCGCCATCCGCGGTTATATAGGCGAAAGCTTCGGCCCGGACTACCTGCCCGGCCAGGCGCGCCAATACACCACCCGCAAGAACGCCCAGGATGCCCACGAGGCGATCCGGCCGACAGACATCCGCCTGACTCCCGAGCGCGTCGCCTCATTCCTGGAACCGCCGCTTCTCAGCCTCTACACGCTCATCTGGCGGCGGGCCGTGGCCTGTCAGATGAACGACGCGAAGATCGAGCGGACGCGCGTCGAGATTCCGGTCGCGGCCGGCGGGGCCGCATACCTGTTTGCGGCCAACGGTTCGGTGACGCGTTTCGACGGCTATCTGCGCGTCTACCAGGAAGCCAAGGACGAGGCCGGCAAATCCGAGAGCGACGCCGAGGGGGCCGAGCCGCTCCTGCTCGACGAGGACGAGCCGTTGCCGCGCCTCGAAATAGGCCAGCGCCTCGACGTCACTCATCTGGGCGGTCTGCAGCACTTCACGCAGCCGCCGCCGCGCTTCACCGAGGCCGGCCTGATCAAGGAACTCGAAAAGCAGGGCATCGGCCGCCCCTCGACCTACGCGTCGATCATCTCGGTGATCCAGGAGAAGGAATACGCCAACAAGGAATCGGGCACTTTCCGCCCGACGGACCTGGGCTTTATCATCACCGACCTGCTGACCGAGAGCTTCCCGCACATCATGGATGTCAGGTTCACGGCGATGATGGAGGACCAACTCGACCGGGTCGAGGACGGCACGGTGGACTGGGTGGAATTGCTGCGCAACTTCTACACGCCTTTCGCCCAGCGCCTCGAAGAGGCGGCGGCGACGATGCGCAACATCAAATCGGAGATCGTGCCGACCGAGCATGTCTGCGACAAGTGCGGCAGCCCGATGGTGGTGCGCTGGGGCCGCAACGGCAAGTTCCTGGCCTGCTCGGCCTTCCCCGCCTGCCGCAACACCAAGCCGATCGTCGAGGACGAATCCGGCAACATCACGATCGCCCCCCAGGAAACGACCGACAAAAAGTGCCCGGCCTGCGGCGCCGACATGATCGTCAAAAACGGCCGGCGCGGCCGCTTCCTGGCCTGCTCGGCCTACCCCGAGTGCAAGACGACCATGCCCTACGCTATCGGCGTGCCCTGCGGCCGGCCCGGCTGCGACGGCGAACTGGTCGAACGCCGCTCGGCGCGCGGGGCGACCTTCTACTCGTGCAACCGCTACCCCGACTGCCGCTTCAGCGTCTTCGAGCGCCCCTACCGCGAGCATTGCAAAGTCTGCAACAAGGCCCACTTCTTCATCGGCGAGGGCGAAAAAAAGCGGGTGCTGTGCGGCGAGGACAAGGAATGCCAATACGCTCACGCGGCGGTGGGGGAGGCCGGGGAGACGAAGTAAAGCAGGCTTTCTTCGTGATCGTGATCGTGATCGTGATCGAATATCCGACGTGCCAGCTTGCGATTGTGGGCCATGGGTGGTAGACTTTTCACTTTTGAAGATCGACCCATGAAAACACTCGATCGGATTACGTTCGATCCCGAAGTAATGGGCGGGAAATCCTGTATCCGCGGCATGCGGGTGACGGTGGGAACGGTGATTGGCCTGGTCGCCGCCGGCCACACGCTCGACGATATTCTCAAGCTCTATCCTTACTTGGGGCAGGAAGATATCCGCCAAGCCCTCGCCTACGCGGCCTGGCGCGTTGAGGAAATTGACATACCTTACACCCCTGACTGTCGGCCGGTGCATTGATAACGTTTGACATGAATCGGTTTCGGATTCGTATACTGCCGGTCAAGAGAAACGATTCTTAACGGCAATGATATTGCTCCAAGGTAATCCGACCATGATCGACCACCGCCCCGACGTTTTTTACGGCACGACCATCCTGGCGGTGCGCAAAGGGGGGCAAGTTTGCGTCGGGGGCGACGGCCAGGTGACCATGAACAACATGATCCTCAAGGCCACGGCCAAAAAGGTCCGCCGCCTGCACGAGGGGCGTGTGCTGGCGGGCTTCGCCGGCGCCACCGCCGACGCCATGACGCTTTTCGAGAAACTCGAGGGCAAGCTCCAAGAGCACGGCGGCAACCTGACCCGCGCCGCCGTCGAACTGGCCAAGGACTGGCGCACCGACCGCTACCTGCGCCGCCTGGAGGCGTTTCTCATCGCCGCCGACCGCGATTCGACGTTGCTGCTGTCGGGCAATGGCGACGTGCTCGAGCCCGACGAAGGGGCCATCGCCATCGGCTCGGGGGGGGGCTTCGCCCTGGCGGCCGCCAAGGCCTTGATGGACCGCGACGACCTCACCGCCGAAGCCGTCACCCGCCGCAGCCTCGAGATCGCCGCCTCGATCTGCATTTTCACCAACACGAATTTCCTGATCGAAAAGTTGTAAGCAAATCCTTCGGCCACGTGCCACCCGCGATTGACCCTTGACGGGAGACGGTTTCGCGTGAATCTCTACGATGAATTCTGCCATGTAGTCACCGAGTTTCAAAAAGCCGAGGTTCAATTCGCGGTCGTTGGCGGCCTCGCTCTAGCTTTCTACGACCAGCCTCGTTTTGCGTGCGATATTGACCTGCTGGTCCATTCGGGTGACGTGAACACGATGATAGGCGCGTTTAGGGGAGCCGACTACATCGAATCGGCGGTCCCGGTATCCTTTCCCGCGATTCCCATGGTTATGCGGCAATTTTTCAGATATTCCGGGGAGGATTACCTTATCATCGACCTCCTGATCGGCCAAAACGAACGATGCGATGCGATCGTTGATCAGGCTATTGAACAGCCTTGGGAGGAAGGTAAGGTACGCGTGGTGCGGCGCGAAGATCTTATTTGGTTGAAAAAGCAACGCGGATCGGATCAGGATGAAGTCGATATCAGGAAATTGAGCGATGACAAAACTCGAAATGGTCATTCGCCAAGTCAGTGACCTGCGCGACTTCTACCTGCGGCTGAAGAAAGCGTCCGGGAATCCCGCGGCGGTCCAATAGCCATGAAACGGAAAACGGCGGATCAACCGGAACGCAACGGCGAACCGTGAAAGCGGCGCATGGGCGATGGGTTCATTGATCGCTGTCGCAGAGAACGAAGCGCCCCTGCCGGCCGCGCCAGAGGTGAGCGGATGGCCACCAAACGCATCTCCAAAACCAAATCCGTCCGCGTCGGCGTGGTCGGCGTCGGGCGGGGGCAGAGCTTCATGCAGGGCGCGGGGCCGCGCGTGGGCCTGAAACTGGTCGCCATTTGTGACCGGTGGCAGGCGCGCCTGGAAGAGGTCGGCCGCCGTTACGGCGTCGCGACCTACACCGATTACGACGCCTTTCTCGCCCACGACATGGACGCCGTCATCCTGGCCAATTATTTCCACGAGCATGCCCCCTTCGCCATCCGCGCGCTCGAGGCGGGCCGCCACGTCATGAGCGAATGCACCTGCAACGCCACGCTCGGGGAGGGGGTGGCGCTGTGCCGGGCCGTCGAAAAGTCCGGCCGCATTTACATGCTCGCCGAGAACGCCGTTTTCACGGCCTTCAACATGGAAATGGCCCGCGTTTACCGAACCGGCGAGATCGGCGACGTCACGTACGCCGAAGGCGAATACAATCACCCCATGCCGGCGCGGGCCCGGATGACGATTTCGCCGGGTCTGGAGCATTGGCGCTGGTGGATGCCGTCGACCTATTACTGCACCCACGCCCTCGGGCCGCTCATGGCGATCACGAACACGATGCCCGTGCGCGTCAACGGTCTTTCGGTCGCGCGTTCCGAGCTTGAGGCCGATACCCCGCGCGTCGCCGATCCCGGGTCGGTCATCCTCTGCCGGATGGACAACGGCGCCGTGTTTAAAATTCTCGGCCTGCACCTGCCCGGTCACAGCAATTGGTACCGGGTGCACGGCACGCGCGGGGCGATGGAACTGGTGCGCGGGCCGGGCTACTACGGCCCCGGCCAGATTCGCGTCTGGCATGAGGAGTGGATGCGCAAACCGGACGAGCCGGCCGACCGCACTTACGTGCCCGACTGGCCCGAGCACGCCGATCTGGCCCGCCAGGCCGGTCACGGCGGCGGGGATTTCTGGACCAGCTACGAATTCGCCAACGCCATCCGTTCGGGCAAGCAGCCCTATTTGGACGTCTACCGCGGAGTGGCGATGTCGTCGGTCGGCATCTTGGCGTGGAAGAGCGCGCTGGCGAACGGCGCGCCCCTGGACATGCCCGATTTCCGCAGCGAAGCCGCCCGCGCCCCCTACGCCGGCGACAACTATTCCCCCTTCCCCTCGCACTGGCGCCAGGGCTATGGCCGCCTGCCGGCCAGCATTCTGGGAACGCTCAAGCCGTCGAAAAAGGGCGTCGCCGCGGCCAAGGAGGTCTGGAAAGAGATGGGCTATCCGGGGAAGTGAGGCGTGGCCGGAGCCGCGCTGCGACATCTCGCAACCTTATTCTCCTTCGTCGTTTGCCCGCCGCCGCTTGCGGCGCACCCAAAGGACGTAGCCGACAATCAGCACTGCCGAGGCGACGACGACGTACGGCGTCATCTCAACGCGCACATTGGTCATCAGGTCTACAAGATGAACTGTAATTTGATTTCCACACGGAACCTTACATCAGTTCATCGATCTGAATGCACATTGGAGGATTCGGCGGGCTCGGCGGCCCCGCCGCAACACCCCGGCGTCGTGCACTCATTGGCCTTGGTTGAATCGATTTTGGCACTATAGCGGTGTTTCAGATACTCAAACACAATAGGCAGGATCGAAATGATAATGATGGCCAGGATCACCGTCGAAAAATTTTTCTGTACGAAGGCCAGGTTGCCGAAGAAGTGGCCGGCCAATAAAAAAAGGGAAATCCACGCCACGCCGCCTACCACATTATAAGTGGCAAATTCGAAATAACGCATCCGTCCCATGCCGGCCAAAAAGGGCGCGAAGGTGCGCACGATGGGAACAAACCGCGCCAGGATGATCGTCATCTTGCCGTATTTCTCGTAAAAGGCGTGCGTCCGGTCGATATACTCCTTCTTGAAGAGCCGCGAATTCTTCCGCGCCAGCAACCGGGAACCGAAAAAATAGCCGATCGCGTAATTGGCGGCATCGCCCAGGATGGCCGCGGCGGAGAGGAGCACCAGCGCGACGCCCAGGTTCAGGTGCGCCCCGTAGGGGTTCGGGGTCGTCAGCGTTCCCGTCGCGAACAGCAGTGAGTCACCCGGCAGAAACGGCGTCACGACCAACCCCGTTTCACAAAAGATGACGGCAAACAGGATTCCATAAGTCCAGCTGCCGTAATTCAAGATGATGCCGGGCAAATACTTGTTCAGGTGGAGGATGATGTCTTTAACGTGGAACAGTGTTTCCATGAATGGCCTCGCGATGGCGCTGGCCCCGGTGGCGTTCTTGCCCACCCAAGGCGCGGACCTCTAAAGTATCCGAGCCCCTTCCCGCCGTGTCAAATCAAATACTCGACCGCGCGCCGAAAGACAAGTATACTCGGTTATTTTCCGCCTCCGGGGAGAAAGTCCATGACCGAATCCGATGCCCTTATCTCCATCGGCCGCGCCGCCGGTCCCACCGCCGGTTCATCCGAATCGATTCGATCGCTGATCGACGACCTGACGGCCCGCGCCCGGGCGGCCGCGCGCGCTCTGGCCACCTGCCCGACGGCGGTCAAAAACCGCGCCCTGCTGGCGATGGCCGCCTCGTTTCGCGCCGACGCGGCCGAATTCCGGCGCGAAAACGCCCGCGACCTCGAAGCCGGCCGCGCCGCGGGGCTGTCGGCCGCGATGCTCGACCGGCTGGAACTGACCGACAAGCGCATCGAGGCGATGGCCGCGGCCCTCGAACAAGTCGCCGCCCTCGATGACCCGGTGGGCGAGATCCTGGACGTCAAGCCGCGCCCCAATGGCCTGCGCGTCGGGCGGATGCGCGTCTCCATCGGCGTGATCGGCATCATCTACGAATCGCGCCCCAACGTCACGGCCGACGCCGGCTGCCTGTGCGTCAAGTCAGGCAACGCCGTCATCCTCCGCGGCGGCAAGGAGGCGTTCCATTCCAACGCGGTCATCGCCCGCCTAATGAACGAGGCCGGCCGGGGCGCCGGTTTGCCCGAAGGATCGGTGCAACTGGTGCCGACCACCGACCGCGCCGCCATCGGCGAGCTGCTCACGCGCAACGACCGCGTCGACCTGATCATCCCGCGCGGCGGCAAGAGCCTGATCGAGATGGTCGTCAAAAACTCCACCATCCCGGTCATCAAGCACTACGACGGCAACTGTTTTGTTTACGTCGACCGAGCCGCCGACCCGAAGATGGCGGCGGAGATCGTCCTCAACGCCAAGACCCAGCGGCCGGGGGTCTGTAACGCTGCCGAGTCGCTCCTCGTCCACCGGGACGTGGCCGCCGGTCTGGGCGCCGAAATAATTCGTACACTCGCGGCCGCCGGCGTCGAGGTACGCGCCGACGAGCGCCTGCGCGCGCTCGTGCCGGGCCTCAAGGCCGCCGCTGCCGAGGATTGGGATACCGAATACCTCGACCTGATCATCACGGCCGGCGTTGTCGACTCGGCCGACGCGGCGATCGAATTCATCAACACCCACGGTTCGCACCATACCGATGCCATCGTGACGGACGATCACCCCACGGCGATGCGGTTCCTCGCGGCGGTCGATTCGGCCTGCGTGTTCGTCAACTGCTCGACCCGCTTCAGCGACGGCGGCGAGTTCGGCATGGGCTGCGAGATCGGCATCTCGACCGACAAGCTCCACGCTCGCGGCCCGATGGGCCTGAAAGAACTGACCACGCTCAAGTTCATCGCCTTCGGCCAGGGACAACTAAGGCAGTGAGGCCGTAGACTGGAGGCCAAGGGCCGGCCGGCCTCCGAGGCACCGGTGAGACGTTCGATGCCAGGTCCCAGCTAATTACATAGGTCGCATCCGTCCCATAGGTCCCATAAGCCCATAAGTCCCATCCCGTTTCACCCAGAACCTCGCATCCCCAAAGGAAACCCCCGCCCATGTCCCCCAAGTCCTCCTTTCGCCTTCTGCCCCGGGCCGTGATTGTTTTGGGGATCGCCAGCTTCTTCACCGATTTCTCCAGCGAGATGATCTACCCCCTATTACCGGTGTTTCTCACGAGCGTGCTGGGGGCGGGGGCGATTGCCATTGGCGTGATCGAGGGGATCGCGGAATCGACCGCCTCGATTCTCAAGATTGTCTCGGGCCTCTGGACCGACCGCATCCGCCGGCGTCGGCCCTTCATCATCTGGGGTTACGGACTGGCGGGTCTGGTGCGCCCGCTTATTGGCGTGGCGATGGGCTGGTGGTTTGTGCTCCTGATGCGCTTCCTCGACCGCGTCGGCAAGGGCCTGCGCACCTCGCCGCGCGACGCCCTCATCACCGATGTGACCGACCCCTCGATGCGCGGCACCGCCTTCGGGTTCCATCGCTCGCTCGATCACGCCGGCGCCGTCGTCGGGCCGCTCGTTGCCGCCGGATTGATTGCGCTCGGTTTGCATCTGCGCGTTGTCTTCCTGCTGGCGTTCATCCCCGCCGCGGTCGTCATGGGCGTCCTCGTCTGGGGCATCCACGAGGACAAACCTCTCGCCGCCGGCGACTACAAACCTCTCGGCCTTCGCCGGCACTGGGGCGACCTTGGCCGCGATTTCAAGCTTCTGTTGCTGGTCCTTTTCATTTTCACGCTGGGTAATTCGACCGACGCTTTCCTTATCCTGCGCCTCAAGGATGCGGGCGTCGATGCCGAGTGGCTCGCGATCCTCTGGGCCTTGCACCACGTGGTGAAAATGGTTTCGACTTACCGGGGAGGGCGCTGGGCCGATCGCGTCGGTTCGCGCTTGCCGATCGTCATCGGCTGGGCCTTCTATGCCCTCGTTTACCTGGCCTTCGCCCGCTTCACTTCCGAGGCGGCCCTCATCGCCATCTTTCTAGCCTATGGCATTTATTACGGCCTGACCGAGCCGGCCGAAAAATTATGGATCGCCTCGCTGGTGCCCAAGAATCTGCGCGGCACGGCCTTCGGCTATTACCACGGCGTCATCGGCCTGGGGGCGTTGCCGGCCAGTGCATTGTTCGGTTTTATCTGGTACGAATGGGGATCGTCCGTGGCCTTTGGCATGGGCGCGGCCCTCGCGGCGGCGGCCTGTGTCCTCTTGTACGCGATCCGCCCCGCCGGCCCCGTCGGCGCCGCAGGCCGGTGATTCGGTCGATCGGCGTGTGCACGCGCCCGCTTTCGCGTAATTGGCCGCTTGGATTCGATTCCCTTCGCTGATACACTGGTCCGGGTCGTGGAATTGACGCCCCGATCCGCGTCGGCCTGAGCCGGGGCCGCCATCATCGCCTCTTTGGAATTCGACTGCATGAATCGCCAACCAACGACGCCCTCCGGTCGCCCCGGCGGGGCCATCTATGCAGGCCTATTTTTGATTACGCTCTCCACGCTCCTGCTCGAACTGGGCCTTACGCGCCTCTTCAGCGTCTTGATTTATTATCACATGGCCTTTTTCGCCGTTTCGGTCACCTTGTTTGGCCTGGCGTTCGGCGGCGTGATCGTCCACTTTTTTCCAGGCGTCTTTCACCCCGACCGGGCCGGGCGCTGGATGAGCCGCATGTCGATGGCCTTTGCCTTGACCACCGTGGCCGCCCTGGCCGTCATGCTCGCGATCCGCTATGACATGGCCAACAATCGCGTCATCGTCGGCCAGCTCATCCTGGTGAGCCTGGCCCTGGCGGTGCCCTTCACCTGTTCGGGCGTGGCGGTGGCGCTGGCGCTGACGCGCTTCCCGCGCCAGACCAACCGCCTTTATTGCGCCGATCTGGCGGGCGCATCGCTCGGCTGCCTGCTGTTCGCCCCACTCATCGCGCGCCTGGGCGGGCCGGGCTTCATCGTCGGCGTGGCCGTGATCACCGCGCTGGCGGCGGTCGTGCTGGTGCTGGGCGACGCGCGCGGACCGGGCGGCTCCGCGCGCCTGGCGGGCGCGCTGGCGGTGATGGCTGTCGCCGGCCTGTTGCTGGCCTTCTCGGGCAACCTGCGCTTCCTGCAAATCCACTTCCTGCGCGGCTACTCGCATGACCCCCGCCAGATGGCGTTTCAAGGGTGGAACTCGATCTCGCGCGTCACCGTCTACCCCGACACCGGCCACGCGATGGGCGTGGCGCCCGAAAACTACGAAAAGAGCGCCGGCCCGCAATTCACCATCCTGATCGACACCTTTGCCGCCGTCGCTGAAGCGGGTCGAGCAGTTGACGAACACGCAGGCCGAATCGAC
>JAMCWS010000010.1 GCA_023480605.1 bacterium | reverse complement strand
GCCACCATCCTCTCCGATTACTGGGCCTACATGTGGTCCGACATCCCGGCGTATTACGACCGGGAACCCCTCGCCCATCTCTTGGTGTGGCTTGTCTGGCGCGGCGTTCACGATGTCCCCCTCGCCTTCCGAATCGTCGACAGTCTGTGGGGCGGCCTCTGCGTGGCGATCCTTTGCCGGTTCTCGATCCGGCCGGCTTTCCTGGCGCCAAACCTGCTGACGGCCATCACGCTCAATTTCATCGGTCACGTCGAGTATTACGCCGCCGTCGCCGCTTCGTTGACGCTCTTCTTCTATCTGTTGACGCGGGCGATCGAGCCCGGCTCGCGCGTTCGTCCCTGGCACGTCGTCGTCGCCTATGGTCTGGCCTACCTTTGCCACAAGATGGCCTTTATTTTCTTCCCGGCGCTGTTTTGGCTGTTGGTCGAACGGCACGGCGGCCGCTGGGCGCGCCGCTTCTGGCCGGGCCGCGCCGTCGAATGGGCGATCCTCTGTATCATCGGCTTCATCGTGCTCGATATGCTGCCGGCAACGCTCGAACTGCTTTGGCCCGGCCACCTCCTGGTCGTCACCCGCGACGACAAGCTCCTCGAACTGCTGACCCCGCTCACTCCGGCCATGGCCCGCGCGATTGCCGCCCGCAGCCACACGGGCGTTTACTTTTTATTCTCGATGGGCCAGTGGCTTCACTGGAAACACTTCCTGCTGTTTGCTCTCGCCGGCGCGCCGTTGGGTTGGCCGGTCCTGGCCGTTTGCTGGCGGCGCCTGCGGGCTCTGCAGGGCTTCGGCCGTCAACAGGCCCTGGCTCTCGCATCGGCCGCCCTGTTGGGCGTGACCTGGGTATTCGTCTGGCACCCGCACATGGGCATGAGCGACTGGGACCTGTTCGCTTTGGGCGTGTTGCCGGTCAATTTGCTCGCGGGCGGCCTCTGGGCAGGAATTTTCAGCCAGGGCGGCGAATCCGGCGGCGCCTGACAATCATTTTAGCCCAAGCGCCGAAATCGCCCGTCGCGCATGGATTTGGGGGCTGCGTGATATGGCCGCCGCGCCGTCATTCCCTGGCTCGTAATCGTGCTCGTGCCCGAAGTCATTGGCTCAGCATCGGTCGCGAGCATGAATGCGGGGGAGCATACCGCATTTGCCAACTCCCGAACATAATCATCCCTTATAGTGGGCGACAGGATCGCTCGACATTCAGTATCCACGCAAGCCGGCGTCAAATCATTTTTCCCGGTGTCTTCGTGTCTTTGTGTGAAAAGAGTGAAGGAACAAGGTCGCTGCGCCGGGGGCGTTTTTTTGACAGGCATTTTTTGATTGCATTGTCGCCGCGAATCCTTTACTTTATTGGTTTTTGCGCCCAGCCATCCCCCGTGGCTTCTCGTGGGTCGCGGGTCCATAGGCGCGTCTGTGACGTTTGGATGGCGGGCAGAGGTCGAGGGAGCTTACCAATATGGAACAAGTGCGCATCACCGCCACCCCGCGCCGCAACGAAACCAAGCGCGCCAACAAGCGCCTGCGCCGCGGAGGCCGCGTTCCGGCGGTCGTCTACGGCGGCCAGAACACCCATCCCCGCATGGTCACCGTCGACAATCACGAACTCGAACTGATCCTGCGCGGCGCCCATCGCAGCAATGCCATCTTCAAGCTGGTGCTCGATGACGGCGAAGAACAGACGATCATCCGCGACATTCAGCGCCATCCAGTCGATGAAAGCATCATCCACGTCGACTTTCTGCGCGTCAACCTCGCCGAGGAAATCGTCGTGACCGTCACGGTTCGCGCCATCGGCGAGACGCCGCGCGGCGTGCGTGTCGGCGGCATCCTGGAACACGTTACCCGCAACCTTCAGGTCCGCTGCCTGCCGCTTAACATGCCTCGGGCCATCGAGGTGGACCTGAGCGAACTCGACATCAACCATTCGGTGTTCGTCCGCGACCTGAAACTGCCCGAAAACGTGACCGTGCTCGACGATCCTGACACCCCGTTGTTCGTCATTCTGCCGCCCAAGCTCGAAGCCGAAGCCCCGGCGGAAGGCGCCGAAGCCCCCGCCGAGCCCGAAGTGATCGGCAAGCGTGAGGAGAAGGAAGAAGAAGAAGAGTAGGCGGATCGCAAAACGGCGATCCGGCGGGCCGCGAATCCGGTTACCCGGGGCCCCACGCCGGCCCCGCAGCGCCCGGTGGGACGTCGACGCTACGGCCGACCGGAGTCCCTCGCTATGAAGATCGTCATCGGACTCGGAAATCCCGGTCGCCGTTACGAAGCGACGGCGCACAACCTCGGGTTCGACGTCGCCGACGAGGTGGCCCGGCGCTGGCGGCTCACGTGGCGCGAAAGCGCACGCGAGCAGGCCGTGCTGACCGAAGGCCTTGTCGCCGGATCGCCGGTGCTGCTCGCCAAGCCAATGACGTTCATGAATCTTTCAGGCCAGACCGTCGCCGCCCTGGCCCGCCAGCGCTCCCTCGGCGAGGACGACTTGCTGGTCATCGCCGACGATGTCAGTCTTCCCATCGGGCGCCTGCGCATCCGCCCGCGCGGCAGTCACGGCGGCCACAACGGCTTGCGCTCGGTGATCGAACGACTCGGGCACGGCGACTTCGCCCGTTTGCGCGTCGGCATCCGGCCGCCCTGGGACGTGGATGATCTGGTGGCCTTCGTCCTCAGCCGGTTGCCTCCCCTCGAGCGCGCGCAACTGGGCGAAATGACCATCCTGGCCGCCGACGCCGTTGAATGTTGGGTGTGCGAAGGATCCGCCGTCGCCGCCGACCGCTTCAACGGCATCCGGCGCTTCGCCGAACCGGCCGACTGACCGGCGCGCCGCCGCCGGCGCCACAGTTTCGGAAGGCCCGTGCGGCTTTCCGTTTGCATCGCGGGGTTTTCCATTCCCGCGTAACCCCCTGTTCCGTCCGATTCACCATCTCGGGCGGGACTTCATAAAACCAAAGGGAGGTCGTCATTCCATGCCGACAAAAAACTACGAAGCCATGGCCATCATCGATCCGCTCATGCCCGAGCCGGAACTGAACGCCCTGGTCGACCGTCTGGGCGAAACGATTACGGCCAACGGCGGCAATCTGCTCGAGATCTCGCGCTGGGGCCGTCGCAAGATGGCCTACGAAATCGGCCGCAAGGCCGAAGGGTATTATGTGATCTACTATTTCACCATCGGCGAAAACGCCGGCGCGATCGCCCAGTTCGAACGCGTCTGCCGTTACGACGAACACGTGTTGCGCGCCATGGTCGTCAAGGTGCCGACCAAGAAACACGGCCAGGAAGTGACCCAGCTCGTTCCGGCGCCCGGTTATCTCGCCGATTTCCGCATCGAGCCGCGGGCGCACACCTATCGCCGTCGTTACGAGCGCGAGGCTCCACCCGCAGGCGAAGGCGACAAGTCCGAGACGGCCGCCCCCGAAAGCGAGGCTCCGGTCGGCCCGACCGAGAGCGCCGCGCCCCAGCAGGCCGAAGGCGACACGACTCCTCCGGCCGCCGAATAAACCGTCCGCGGGTTCGCCGTCGCTCGTTTCGCGGTCCGGCGTTTATCGCAGGCCCCGGTGACACCGGCCGAAACACCGGCGCTTGACCGCGGGACGGCAACGGTGCAGGATCGTTGCGGGAGTAGAAGGCCGGCCCGTTAGGCCGGCGGACATGAAAGGAGTGCGCAAGACATGCTCGAACTGAACAAAGTCCTTCTTGTGGGCAACCTGACCCGCGATCCCGAGGTTCGCTATCTGCCGTCGGGCCAGGCCGTGGCCGACTTGGGCGTCGCCCTCAACCGTCGCTGGTTCGATCGCGCAACGGGCGAAAAACGCGAGGAAACCGTCTTCCTTGATGTGACCGCCTGGGAAAAAACCGCCGAATTTTGCGGCAAGTATCTCCAGAAGGGCCGGGCCATTTTCGTCGAAGGCCGGCTCAAAATGGATACCTGGGAAGACAAACAGGGAGGCGGCCGCCGCTCCAAGCTTTCGGTCGTGGCCGAGCGCATTCAATTCGCCGACAGCCGCCCGCAGGGCGCCGAAGCCCCCGCCGGTCAGGGCGCCGCAGGCCCGTCGGGCTCCGATTTCCGCCCGCCTGTCGCGGCGCAGGGGGCCGCGCCGTTACGCCAGGCCGCGCCGTTTCCGTCCGAAGAGGAATCCCCCGCCAGTGCCAGTAATGGAAACACGGAAGACGACCTGCCTTTCTGAGGCCGTTCGGTAATTTCACGAAGGATTGATTTACGGCGCTTTCCCAAGACGCCCCGCAATGACCAACGTCGATGGCCGGATCGGTCACCCACGCCCCGCGGCGCGGGAACCGTAAGTTCCGGCCCGTTCCCCAATCCAGACGACTGGGGATAGACATTCACCAGGAGTGAAGTAATCATGCCCGAATCGACTAATCCCAATACGCCCGAGGGCGCTCCCGCCCCTCGCAGCACCGAATCCCGCGGCGAAGGGCCGCGCGAGTCCCGCGGCGAGGGATCGCGCGAGTCCCGCGGCGAGGGATCGCGCGACCGCTTCCGCGGCGGCGATCGCGGCGCCGAGGGGGGTGACGATCGCGGATCCCGCCGTCCCCGCCGGTTCCATCGCGGCAAAGTCTGCCAGTTTTGCGTTGGCAAGGTGATCTACATCGATTACAAGGACTTGAACCGGTTGCGCAATTACGTGACCGACAGCGGCAAAATCCTGCCGCGCCGCATCACCGGCAATTGCGCCCGTCACCAGCGTATGACAACCGTAGCCCTCAAGCGGGCCCGCAGCATGGCGCTGCTGCCTTACAAGGTGAAGTAACGCCGCCCGCCCGGCGGGCGCGCGCGGGCGCCGCATTCGCCGAACGCCTCCGGTCCGTCATCCGGGACTTGCGCTCTTGGGCGCCGGCAAATCCGCATCCCCGTACGGATTCGGAAACCGGCGCGCTTTCATTTTGCGCATTCGCGTGATAGAAATTGACATTCGCGGGCGGGCGATTATTGTTTGTGTGAGTAAAATATCCGATATGCCGCGATGCAGTCCGGCCCCGGTGGCGCCCACCCCGGCGCGGGTTCCCGCATGGCGATTTTTTCCTTGCCTGTGAAGCGCGGGTGAGATTATCACGGGTGAAGATCACCGACCAAAGGAGCGACGCATGAAAGTTGTATTCGAACGGCAACCCCTGGCCAGCGGCATTGCCCTGATTCATAACGTGGTCAACACCACCACCACCATGCCCATCCTCGCCAATATCCTCATCGAAGCCACCAGCGAGGAAACCACCATCAGCGGCACCGATCTCGAATCCTTCGGCCGAGTCAAGCTCAACGCCCGCGTCGAAGAAGCCGGCCGGGTCACCGCTCCGGCCCGGCTCTTTACCGACATCGTCCGCCTACTGCCCGATGGCGACGTGACCCTCGAAACCAGCGGCTCGCGCATGTCGATCCAATGCATCGGCAACGTTTATCACCTGGCCACCATGCCCGCCGACGATTACCCCGATTGGCCTCTCGTCCAACCCGAGATCACCCTGACCCTGCGCCAGGCCGACCTCAAGCGCGTCTTGCACAACACGATGTTCGCCATTCCGACGCGCGACCCGCGCAAGGTGCTCATGGGGGTGTTATTCGACGTTGCCGAGGGTCGCCTGATCTGCGTCGCCACCGACGGCCGTAAACTTGGCAAGACGGTGGTCGAGCCGGTCGAAATCATCGGCAAAGACCAGGTCCAGGCGATCGTGCCCGAAAGAATCCTTGCGGAAATCGACCACGCCATCGGCGAGGAAGGGGAAATCCAGATCGCCATTTCCGAACGCCAGGTCATGTTCCAACTCAGCAACCTGTGCTACATCTCCAATCGCATTGAGGGCACCTACCCCCGTTACGAAGCGGTCATTCCCCAGTCGTTCAAGCGCACCATCAAAATCCAGAAGACGACGCTGTCCGACGCCATCAGCCGCGCCGCCATCCTGGCCGAACGCAAGCACCACTCAATCGTGCTCGCCTTTTCGCCCGGCCAGATTGAGATCAGCGCCCAGTCATCGGAAGACGGCTCTTATGAAGGCAAGGTCGAGGTCGAATACGACGGCGAACCTTTCCGCATCGCGTTCAACCACCAGTATTTGCAGGAGATTTTCAAAGTTACCCCCGACGCCGTCGTTTCCATGAAACTCCGTGAAAACACCGCCCCGGTCGTCTTCGAATGCGAGGGCGCGCCCGATTCGCTCTTCCTCGTCATGCCCGTCCGCATGAGCGACCTCGAACCCGAGACGGCCGCCGCTTCCGAATCGGTCTGACGCTCCGGCCCGCCCGCCGGATCCGGGGCGACCCTCTGCGGCGCGGCAACCCCATGAGGCACCATGTCCGAAGCCAAGCCAACTCAACTCACGCCGGGCCGGTCCGGCACGGGCGAGCCGCCCGCTCCCCACGGTTGGCGGCCCGACGCCATCACCCTTTCGATCCTTGGATTCTTCGTCGTCCTGTCGCTGGTCATGGTCGCGTTCATGTGGAACGGCTACGTGCTCCTCTCCAACGGGGCGGCGGTCGACCGGCTCCTCGCCCGGGGCGAATACCGGGAAGCCATTCCTCATCTGGTGCGCATCGTCGAGCGTTCGCCCGCTTCCTACGACCGCCAGCGCCAGTTGGGCGACTGCTATCTGTTCATCGAGCCGCCCCAGCCCAAACTCGCCATGGCGCACTACGCCCTGGCTCTCAAGTATAATCCCGACATGAATCTAAACCGCGAGTTGGGCATGGCTTACAGCGAACTGGGCGACCAGACCGAGGCGCTCAAGTTCTTCACGCCCGTGCTCCAGGAAGACCCCGCCGATCCGGGCGTAAATTTTTTCATGGGCAGGAATTTCTTCCGCCATGGCATGTATCGCGAGGCGGCCTCAAGTTTTCAAGCCGCCGCTGCCGATAAAAAATGGGACGATCGCGCCGCGCCTTTTCGCCGCGAGCTGGCCGAGAAGGTTTTTGGCTCCGCGCCGGCCGGCCAAGCCGAAACCCCGGCTGAAAACCGGTCCGGTCCGTCCCCCACCGGCCCGGCGACTCCCGGCCCCCCGACCGACGCGGCCTCCAGCGCGCCGACCCGCGCCGGATCCTGATCGCCCGGTCGTACGCGGGCCTGACAATCGACGGCGGTTTGGTTAGAATAGAGACTATGTCGACGCTCCGAAAAGATCCTGTCAGCGGCGGCTGGGTTATCATGGCCGAGGATCGCTCGCGCCGCCCCCCCGATTTCGCTCCCGTAGCGGTGCCGCCCCCCGCCGAACGTAAGTTCTGTCCGTTCTGCGACGGCAACGAATCCTCCACCCCGGCCGAAATTCTTGCCGTGCGCCCCAACGACCGCCCCCGTAACGCCCCGGGCTGGTCGCTCCGCGTCATCCCCAACAAGTTCGCCATCCTCCGCATCGAGGGGGATCTGAATCGCAGCGGCGACGGCATTTACGATCTCATGAGCGGCATCGGCGCCCACGAGATCGTGATCGAAAGCCCGTGCCACGATGCCCGCTTCGGCGACTACTCGCAGAACAAAGTCGAGTCGGTCATCCGCGCCTATCGCGATCGTGTCATCGATCTCAATCGCGACATGCGGTTCAAATATATTCAGATTTTCCGTAATTACGGCACTTCGGCCGGCGCCATGCTCGAGCATCCCCACTCGCAGGTGATCGCCCTGCCGATTACCCCACGCTGGCGGGAGCGAAATCGGGGGGGGCGGCGCGAGTATTACGAATATAAGGAACGCTGCTTGTTCTGCGACATCCTCAACCAGGAGACCAAGGATCAGTCGCGCGTCGTCTACGAGAATACGGCTTTCCTGGCCTTCACCCCTTTCGCCTCCAAGTTCCCCTTCGAGACGTGGATCCTCCCCAAAGTCCACAGCCACGACTTCCAGTTCATCCCCGATCACCAGATCTCGCCGCTGGCCGAGGTGCTGCGCCGCACGCTCTGGGCCATTCAAATGGCACTGGAGAATCCGCCCTACAACTTCATTATTCACAGCGCTCCACGCCTCGCTCCATCGGCCAACGGCCGCAGTATCGAGAAAGATTATCACTGGCACATCGAGATCATCCCGCGCGTGACCCGCATGGCCGGTTTCGAGTGGGGGACGGGCTTCTATGTCAATCCCACCTTGCCCGAGCGCGCCGCCGAATTCCTCCGCCGCCTGATCTTAGAAACCCTCGAACCCGTAAACCAGGTGGAGTAGGGGAGCGCCCGTTCGGTCGGCCGGATCTTTTCCATCTCCCGTTTGACCCAATACATGGCGCGCCGCTCAAAACCCCACGCCTCTTCGGCATCACCTCTTCTACGTGGCGTGGCGTGAGTTATTTTTGCCCCACAGGAAATTGATAACCGGTATGCGCATTTTATCAATTATTCGCACGGCGGGCGCGAAGCGGCACTCCGGCCTTCGCCGGCTTTACATCTTTGCGTCTTGTATGTTCAATGCGAGTCGTCTCACTTACCGTGAACTTCGCTCATACATATTTGAACCATGGTGACACAAAGACGCGAAGGGATGTGATTTCTGCGCACCCGTACGCCTGCCCGCCTTATTTACTATGCGAGACAAGTATCGAGTTGAAGCCCAAACTACATACCTGGTCTCCGTTATTTAGAATGTATCTCCACCGCGTCACGTGCTTTCGCAGTTGAAACCGCTTTACACGGAATGATCCCTTCGGGCGAGGCGCGGCGAGATTTTTCCGGTTGCGTATAAAGCACGTTTCCGAAACAATGCGGGCGATGTCCGACCCGCCGGACCGGGCGCGGTATATCGACCCGCCGGGCCCCTGTAAAGGAAAAAGCAACGCGATGGATAACCTGCGAGTGGGCGTGATCGGCGTGGGCCATCTGGGCCGGCACCACGCCCGCAACTACACGGAAATCGAAGGCAGTCAACTGGTTGGCGTCGTCGACGTCGACCGCAGCCAGGCTGCCGCGATCGCCAAACAATACAAGACCACCCCTTATTTCGACCATCGCGACCTGATCGGCAAAATCGACGCCGCCTCGATCGTCGTGCCGACGGTTCACCACCACGCCGTCGCCCGCGACCTTCTCGAAGCCGGCATTCATCTGATGGTCGAGAAACCTTTCACAACGACCGTCGCCCAGGCGCGCGAACTCATCGAGATGGCCCGCGCCCGCCACCTGGTCCTCCAGGTCGGCCACATCGAGCGTTTCAATATGGCCATCATCCGCCTCCAGGAAATCCTGACCAACCCCGGCTTCATCGAAAGCCACCGCCTGGGGCCTTACGATCCCCGTGTGCGCGACGTCGGGGTGGTGCTCGACCTCATGATTCACGACATCGACATCGTTCTCCAACTGGTCCACTCGCCGATCGTAACGATCGACGCCGTCGGAGTGCCGATCCTTTCGGAACGCGAAGACATCGCCAACGCCCGCATCACCTTCGCCAACGGCTGCCGCGCCAACCTGACGGCCAGCCGCGTGACTCCCAACAAGATGCGCAAGATCCGCATCTTCCAACCCAACACCTACGTCTCGGTCGACTACCAGAAGCAGTCGATGGAAGTCTACCGCAAGGAAGCCATCGAGGGGGCGCGCGAAGGAGAGCCCAAGGCGCAGATCGTTCGCAAGCGCCTGCGCATCAAGCGCGAGGAGCCGATGAAACTCGAGTTGACCCACTTCCTCAGTTGCGTCCGCGAGGGCAAGCAGCCGGCCGTGACCGGCGAGCATGGCCAGAACGCCCTGGAGATCGCCATCCAGATCGTCGAGAAAATCCAGCAGAACAGCCAGACGATCGACCAACTCATGTACTTGGGGTCGCCTCGCCATGACGGATAACGGCGCCGCCGCGCCGCCCAGGATCTTTATTGTCGCCGGAGAACTGTCGGGCGACCTGATCGGCTCGATGCTGATCAGGCAGCTTCTTAAGCGCGAACCCGCCCTGCGGGTCACCGGCCTGGGGGGCGAGCGCATGGCTGAAGCCGGCGCAGATCTCCGTTATAACCTGGTGCGCGACCTGGCGATCATCGGATTCACCGAAGTCATCATCAAGTTCCCCAAAATCCGCCGCGTGTTCTACGACACGGTCGACGCCCTGCGCCGCGAACATCCCGACGTCCTCGTGCTGATCGACTACCCCGGCTTCAACCTTCGCCTGGCCGAGCAGGCCCATCGTCTGGGCATCAAGGTTGTCTATTACGTCTGCCCGCAGGTTTGGGCCTGGCACCACAACCGGATACATAAATTGCGAAAATTCGTCGACAAGGCTCTCGTCATCCTCCCGTTCGAAGAGTCCTTCCTGCGCCAGGGGGGCGTGGACGCGCGCTTCGTCGGCACCCCCTGGCTCGACATGATGGTCCTGACGATGACGCGTGAGGAAGTCATCGTCCACTTCGGCCTGGACCCCGCCAAGCGCATCATCGGCCTGCTGCCGGGCAGCCGGCGGCGCGAGGTGGAATCGCTGCTGCCCACCATGCTCGAGGCGGCCGAAAAGATCCAGGCTCAGGCCCCCGACGTGCAATTCGTCATACCGCGCGCCACCACCGTTCGCCCCGAGATCATCGACCACCTCCTCACGATGGCCCACGTGCCGGTCAAGGTCGTCGACGCCTACCGTTACAACGTCCGCGCCGCGATGGACCTGGCGATCGTCGCCTCGGGCACGGCCACGCTCGAGACGGGCCTGCTCGGCACGCCGATGATCATCATCTACAAGGTGGGCTTTTTCAGTTGGCTCATCGCCAAGGGATTGGTCAAGATCCCCTACATCGGCCTGATCAACATCGTCGCCGGCGACATGGTTGTGCCCGAACTGCTCCAGGATCAGTGCACGCCGCAGAACATCGCCGACCGCTCGCTGAAAATCCTGGGCGATCCCCGCGAAATCGAACGGGTCAAATATCAACTCGCCAAGGTCCGGGAGAAAATGGGCGGACGCGGCGCCAGCGCCCAAACGGCCGAGATCGTCCTCGACCTGGCGCGCGGCGGTGCGAAAGCGATGGCCGCGAATAATCAGGCCAGCCACGAAACGCCCCGATGAACAAGACGCGACCAACGAAAGTTCTCCGGCGCCACGTGGGAGATTGGATTTTCGGCGCATTTCTCGCGCCGTTCGTGGCGTGGTTGATTCGCCTGTTTGCCGCGACGCTGCGGATCGAGGTCGAGGGTGGCGCGCATTACGAGGCGGCGCGGCGCTGTGGTCGGCCGCTGATCTTCGCCTTCTGGCACGAAGACCTTTTCGGCATGGCGATGGGCTTCCTGCGGTTGGGGACGGGACTGCGGGTGGCGGTGATGGTGAGCCCCTCGCGCGATGGCGAAAAGCTCGCCCGAGTCATTCACCGCCTCGGGCTTCAGACGGTGCGGGCGTCGTCGTCGCGCGGCGCGGCCCGCGGCCTCCTGGAAATGAAGGGGCGCATGACGGCCGCCGCGACGGCGGAGGCGCATGCGGCGGCGGCTCTGGCCCTCGACGGCCCGCGCGGTCCGCGGCGCGTCGCCAAGCCGGGCGTGGCGTTGCTGGGACGCCAGACGGAAGCCCTTATCGTGCCGGTCTCGTTCGTCCATTCGCGCC
>JAMCWS010000446.1 GCA_023480605.1 bacterium | reverse complement strand
GTTGAGTCCGATCGCCTCCGTCCATGGGCCGCCGTTTTCGCTTCCGCCGCGCCGCCCGCGCGAACGCCGCCGGGTGGCCAAACATTCTCCGGTTCATTCACCGGCAATCCGTCGCATGTTCAGAGAGTAGGTGAAATCCACCGGATCCGCCAGTTTTTTGAGCGATGACCGCGCCGATGAATGCTCAACCGGTTTGATCCGGCTTTTCGCACTCGATGACATTCACCGAGTGCGGCGGCAGCGTGAGCACGCCCGAGGACGCCGTGATGGTCTGCTCATGGGAGCGTACTTTTTCGGGTTCATCCCACGTGTTGACGCTTAGCAGATCGGGGCTGGTCAGCGTATGGAGCGTGAACGCCTTCGGGGATGGCTGTCCCTTCAAGCGCAGCGCGATCGCCACCGGCTGGCTAGCATGGCGGTTCAACACGGCGATGGCGAATCTCCGGCCGTCCGCGCTTCGCGTCGCGGAGACATCGAGGCGGTCGGCGGTCACCCGCCTTGACGAACACTGGTATCCGACCGGCGACACTTCGGCGCTGAACCGTTCCGAGTTCCAACGGGCCTCGATTGCCACCGGTTGCATCTTCGTTGCGTAAAGACGGTGCACGTCAAACGTGGCCGATCGCAACACGCCCGTTTCGCTCACCTCGATTGGCGCGTGAAGGTTTACCGGGAAAGTGTAATTGGCCATGGTCACCCGCGGGCAGTGGCGATGACAGACATTGTATATCCCGGCCACGAACAATGCGTCGGCGATGTTGCGTGGGCTCTCTCGCACGATCTTTGTCTTTATCCGATGACGCGAACACCATTCTTCAAGGCAGATCGCGATCGGTTTCGATCGCTCTGCTTTTCGCTCGTATTCCGCCAACTGGTCTGTCATAGCCTGGATCTCGTCTTCGAAAACGGCCGGCGTGGCCATCATCACGTCGAAATCATTGTCGCCATCAAGACGCGATTGATGAGCGTAAAGGTGGATCGAAAGCCAGTTCAGGTATTGCCCGCAATGCCCGAGGACACGAGCATTCCAGTCCGGGTCCGTAAATCCCACCCCGACAAATTCCAAATCCTTGGCGACCACGCGCATGAATTGAGCGAATTGTTGTGCATTGCGGCCATATTCGTCACCCGTGCAGTAACCCACCTGCCAGGGACCGAACAATTCGTTGCCCAGCCCCCAGATGCGCGCCGGCGGTTGCCGATCCGACCCGCGGCAATACTCGACCCACCGGCAAGCCTCTTCCAAATCGCCCGATCCCATGTTCACGGTAATGAACGGATCGCTGCCGAGTCGCCGGCAGAGCGCGAGGTATTCGTCGGTGCCGAAACCGTTGGTTTCCGTCTGCCCCCAGGCGACGTCGAAGCGGCGCGGCCGCCGGTCGCGCGGCCCGATTCCGTCCTGCCAATGATAATAACTGGCGAAATTGCCGCCCGGCCAACGAAGCACCCGGGCTCCGCCCATCTCCTTGATCGCCTCGATCACGTCCTGGCGAAGTCCCGAGGGATCCGGCGACTTCGAATAAAAAATACCGCCGTAGATGCACGTAAAAAGATGTTCGATGAAGTGACCATATACTCGAGGATGGATGTTCCCGATTTCCCGCGTGGGATCGATTTCGATTTCGATTGGCTCCGCCGGCGGAATATCGGACCGGGCGCATGGGATGTCTCCCGCGGCCATGCCTCCGGCTAAAAGTAAAAAGGTCCTGCGTATCATCTTAGCTTCCCTCGCTTCAGGGACCTGCGTCGCGTGGTCGTGAAAAGATCCGGAGCGGCTGCGGTTTGTCCGGATGCGGGAACAACTGCAGTTGGGTGGGATGCCATGACCAACACCTTCCCGTTTATTGCCGATGAACGAGATTATATTTATAACTTGTATAGGTTACAAGACAATCTTTGGCGGCTGGGCGGCGGATGCACGATTATCCGGCGGAGGGATGCTCTTTTGTGTAATCCGTGTAGTACTGTTCGGTATAGTCGGGGTCGCCATAATGCGGGTTGCCGGGGTTGGTTTTGGCCGTGGGGTCGTAATGCGGATTCGGATGCCTGGTGGATTGGAAGTTGGCATCGATCTTTTAGGGCGCGGAGCTATAAAACAACAGCGGCTTGATATCCCAGTAATACCACATCCCCTTATACTTACCCGGCTTGTAAATTCGGTCGTAAATTTCTTATCCTCTCGTCATTGCCGGGCCGTTAGGGCTAAAAGCAAATTCTCGGCACAATATGCCAGGTGACACAAAACATGCCCACGACGCGCCGCTGGTCTTGCTTGATCGGTCCGACCTCCTCGAGGCCTGGCATGGTCCGGCCCAGCGCATCCATTGCCACCCAGGTATCGGAACAGAGGTCACGCATGTGTTGACTCTGCGCGCATGCGACGCTTGAGACCGTCGCGAAAATCCATAATATCAGACGACGCTGGAGCTTCATGCTCGGTGCGCACATTTGTTCGGATGATGAGAAAGGGACTCTCGGGTTATCTTTGTCAACGCGTGATCGACGCCGCTTTTTTCATTCGGATCGGCCGGGTCAGCGCCGCGCCCCGCAGCATGTGATCGTTGCGCGGTCCGCGAGCCCAGACGGAGGCGAGGTGCATGAGCAACTCCGTTTTCATCTGTTCGCGGATCTCGCGGTGCCCGGGATCGGCGTAGAGATTATGGTATTCGTGCGGGTCGTTCTTAAGGTCGTAAAGTTCCCCCTTGGCCTGCGTGGAGCGCTCCTCGGCGTCGTCGACGTGGCCCGGCACAAACATGATGAGCTTCCAATCCTCCTTGCGCCAGGAGTATGCCGGCGCGGACTGCGGCAACTCGTCCCCCCAGCCGTGGTTCTCCGTGAAAGCCCCCGGCCGGCGACAATCGGAGAGAAGATCGAGGCCGGGCAGCGACGGATTGACGGGCTGCGCCGCGGCCGTCATGATCGTCGGAATGACGTCGACTAGTTCGGCGGGGCGATTGTCCACCGTGCCGCGCTTGCCGGCAGGGACCGCCGGTCCGGCCACAATCAGGGGCACGCGGATGGCGCAGTCGTAAAGACTGCCCTTGGTGAAGCGGAAGTGGCGCTCGCTCAGCATTTCGCCGTGATCCGCGGTGTAGACGACCAGGGCATTGTCGAGCCGGCCCATTCGTTCAAGCTTGTCGAGGACCTGGCCGAAGTAGCTGTCCAGCCAACTGCAATTGGCCCAATAACGCAGCGTCGTGCGCCGGCGCTCCATCGGCGTCAGCTTTTCCCACGTGGCGCGCAGTTCCTCGTCGATTTGATGATACATGGCTTTTTCGCCGCGCGGACGGATCGCGTCGAGGGCGGCCAGATGCGTGTCGGGCTCTTCCGTCCACGAAGGCTGGGGGATGTCGGGAATCCGGTTGATGTCGTAGAGCTTCTCGAATTCCCCGGGGATATCCAAAGGGGCGTGCGGTTTCAAGAACGACAGGTAGAGAAACAGGGGCCGATTGGGATCCACGCCGGTGTCGAGGAATTTGAGGCATTGACCGGCGATCCAGCCGTCGGGGTGATTCCCGGCGGGCACCTCGCTGGTTACACCCAGGTAACCCTTGACACCCTGCCCTCCCGGACCATAAGGGCCTTTGGCGCGGCTTTCCCTGGCGTAGACTGCCACGCCCTGGGGATCGTCGTCGCTCCACATGAGGGCGCCTTCTTCATACTCCCCGCCCTTGCGGCCCGACGCGATGGCGCGCACCTCGAAGCCGCGCGTTGTGGGATGCGGCGTGCGGTTGCCCGTGTTCCAGTGGGTCTTGCCGAATCCGGCCGTCTGGTAGCCGGCCCGGCGCAGGAGTTCGGGGAGCGGCGGCGCGGGAAGATCCTGGTCGTCGACGATCACGGCGGGGTTGACGCGCACGCCGATCTGCGAGGGGTAAAAACCGGTCATCAACGAATAGCGGCAGGGCACGCACATCGGGTATTGCGTGACCGCCTGGCGGAAGCTGATCCCCTGGCGGGCCAATCGGTCCAGGGCCGGCGTCTTGACGATCGGATTCACGGACCCCAAGGCGTCCCAGCGATGTTGGTCGTCCATGAGAAATATGATGTTGGGCAGACGTCTGGGGTTGGGCCGGACAGATGCGTCGGCCGCCCGGGGAGCGGGCGCGGCGGATGCGCCGGCCGCCGGACCAGGGTCGCCCGCCAGAATTCCCGCCAAGAGGGCGGTTCCCAGGAATTGCCGCCGACTAAGGCCCGACGCGTCGCCACATCCATCCGAATTCATGTCGATTCTCCCTCGCCGCACACCCGGCATCTATCTTCCGACGCCTCGCAATAGCCCAAGCATCCTCGGTCATCAGCGTTATTTTTCATGACCATGTGTGCCATTGGCGTGAAACAGGACATTATCAGGCAATGGACAACAATTGGTTATATCTCATACTCGCCACCCGTAATCCACGTTTTTTGCGGTATCATCATCACACATGGACGATCTGAGTAGTGTAAACAGCTTTCTGTAATTACGGCTAACTCTATGCCTTCCGCAACGGGTATCCAGTAGGGTTAAGAGCTTGCGCTGCCAGCGTTCGCTCAGCTCCACGCACAACGCATCGTACAGGCGCACCGTCGAGATTTTCGTCGTCCTCCAGGACGCGATGGGGGCGAAAGGCCCTCGGCCGCGAAATCGCGGGATGCCCCCCTCCGTAATTGGCGATTGCGTTACGGGCGGCGGCGCGCTATCTTCCTGAAAAAGACCGAGCGGATTTTTCGTTTAAAATCGGTTCATGGATCGGGCGCCCCTGCCCGACTTGCCCGGGCCGCAAAGGCCCCGAATCCACGTTCCGCATCCCACGCACCGAGGCCGGCCCATGAGACAACCATTTAATATATCCAACGCCCGGCAACTGGTGATACCCCGGATACCGCTGGGGGTTCTGATGCTTGTCCCGGCGATCCTGGTCCTGCTTGTCGTTGTCTTCAGCGCGTTCTACACGGTCGATCCCGAAGAGGTGGGGGTCGTGCTGCGTCTGGGGAAATACCACGTCACGGCTCAGCCGGGCCTGCATTTCAAACTCCCCCTGGGCATCGATCGGGTGACCTATGTGCCCATCCTGCGTCAGGAAAAGGAGGAGTTCGGCTTCCGCACTCACGAGACCGGCGTCCGCACCGAATACGTAGATCCTGGCGAGAAACCCGAACTGCTGCTGGAGTCGTTGATGGTGACGGGCGATCTGAATTCGGCCATGGTCGAGTGGATCGTGCAATACCGCATCAAGGAGCCGCGCGACTTCCTGTTCAATGTCATGGATCCTGTCGAGACACTGCGCTACGTGAGCGAGTCCGTCATGCGCGAGGTCGTCGGCGACCACACGGTCGACGAGGTGCTGACGGTCGGCCGGACCCAGATCGCCACCATGGTCGAGCAGAAACTCCAGCAGGTGGTCAACGAATACAAGGTGGGCATCCAGATTGAGCGGGTTGTTCTCCAGGATGTCAACCCACCCGATCCCGTCAAGGCCTCGTTCAACGACGTCAATCAGGCCCAGCAGGAACGCGAGCGGATGATCAACGAGGCGCGCTCGGAATACAATAAAGTCGTTCCGCGCGCCAAAGGCGAGGCCGAACAGACCATCAGCGAAGCCGAAGGATACGCCATCCGCCGGGTCAACGAGGCCGAGGGCGACGCGACCCGGTTCAACGCCATCCTGGCCGAATATCTCAAGGCGCCCGACGTGACCCGCCGCCGGCTATACCTGGAGACGATGGGCGAGGTGATCCCCCGCCTGGGCCACAAGTATATTATCGACGAAAACAGCCGCGGGGTGCTGCCCCTCATGCAACTCGAACCGCCCGCCAAGGAGGCCGCCAAATGAGAATCCCGATTGCCCTTATCTGGATTGCCGTCCTGGCCATCGCGGGCCTGATTGTGTTTTCGTCCTCGGCTTACGTCGTGCCCGAAACCGGGCAGGCCATCATCACCCGGTTCGGCCGTCCCGTGGGTCGGCCCATCACCGAGGCGGGGCTGCATTTCAAAGCCCCCTTCATCGACGACGTCAACGCCCTCGAAAAGCGCGCCCTGCAATGGGACGGCGACCCCAACCAGCTTCCCACCAAAGACAAGCTTTTCATCTACGTCGACACTTACGCCCGCTGGCGGATCAGCGACCCGCTGCTCTTCCTGCAGCGCCTGCGCAACGAGAAAAGCGCGCAGACGCGCATTGACGACATCCTCGACGGCATCACGCGCGACATGATCGCCAGTCACGAATTGCTCGAAATCGTCCGGTCGGTCAACCGCGAAGCGATCAAGGATGAGACGCTGTCCGAGATGGACGCCGTCGGCACGCTCCAGCCCATCAAGGTCGGCCGGGCGAAAATCGCCAAGCAGATTCACGACAAGGCCTCAAGTCAGCTCAAGGACCTGGGCATCGAATTGCTCGACATCCGTTTCAAGCGGATCAACTATAATGAAGACGTTCAGAAAAAAATTTACGAGCGAATGATCAGCGAGCGCAACCAGATCGCCGAGAAGTATCGTTCGGAAGGCGCGGGCGAGGCCGCTCGCATCCTGGGCGATAAGGAACGCATTCTTCAGGAGGTCAAGTCCGAAGCCTATCGCAAGGTCGAGGAGATCAAGGGCAAGGCCGAGGCCCAAGCCACGAGCATTTACGCCCGCGCGTATAACCAAAGCCCCGAAGCCAGCGAATTTTACCAGTTCATCAAAACGCTGGACACCTACCAGAAAGTGTTCGACAAGGACACCACGGTCTTGCTCGGCACCGGCGGCGATTTTTTCAAGTATCTGCAACGAACGGGGATGGAAGAGAAGGAATCGGTCCCGCCGGCCGGACCGCCGGCGGCGGCGGCGGCGTCCGCACCCGTCGAAGCATCGGGAACACCATGACCCGCGCTTGAATCCGAGGACGCGCCAGGCTTTGGGCCACATCCTCGTGAGGTCGCATCGCAAGGCTGCCGGTCCGCCGGTTGGCACAATCAACATGGAGCATGAGAATGCGGCCGGGCCGACGGAATTATTTCGCGTTGATCGTCATCTTCGTTCTGATTTTATTGGGTCCGATCTTCCGCCCGGGAATCCCCCTCAGCGACGCGCATCCTTCGCGTTTGTCCGAGATCCGGAGCCTGTATGAACGTTGTTTCGGGCAGCAACATTGGATTTCGGGGTGGGAACAACGCTTCCTGGGGGGTTATCCCGCCGGCACTTACCAGTATCAAACCGGTTTCTGGCTGATATGCGGCCTCCACCGGATAGGCTTGCCGCTCGTGACCGCATATAAGCTGGTTTTCGCCGCGGCCATGGTGTTTATGGCCGCGATGGCGGCCCGCCTCCTGCGGCCTCACGCCGGAGAGGCGCTGGCCGCGGCGGTGGCGCTTCTTTTTTTCCTGAGTCCGGCGATCCTCAACCAAATCGCCCAGGCATTCTGGAATCACGTTTTCGCCCTGGGGATCCTTTGTATCTTTCTGGCACGACTCGGCAAGCGCGAAACGCTCCGCGGATCCGACGCCCTCGTGCTTGCCGCCCTTTACGCGATCATCATCCTTACGCATCTATACGCCGCGGTTGCCGCGGCGATTTTCCTGTTCTGTTGGCTGCTTGAACCGGTTTGGCGGCGCAATTGGGCCGGTGCGGCCCGGGCGATCGCCGTGCCGCCGGCGGCGTTGCTACTGACTTATGCTTACTCCGGGCCGATCCTCGAAACGCGCCACTGGCTCGCTCCCGTCGAACCCATGGAACTCACCGCCCGCGAGTTCACCGGCCTGTTGCTTAATATATGCGGTCTCGACGCCATCAATCCTTATTTCGGGCGAGGGCCCGCCGAGATCGCGGTCCGGTTGGTTGCCCATTGGCCCGTGCTGGCCGCGGTCGCATTGGCCTTGGGGCTTGTCGTGCCCTGGCGTCGCGGCCGGCTTACGCCCCGAACCTTGCGGTTTTGCCGTTGGATGGCTGTTTCGTTCGCCTGTTTCTTCGTGATATACGTGAAGATCGCGGCGCTGCTGCCCCCGTCGCGCCTTCGCGAGATGATGGGCTCCATCGCCACCGCTCGTTTCCTGCAATACGCGCATTTATGTCTGTTCGCCTTGGCGGCGGTTTCGCTGCGCCATTGGCTGGGGTTCCTGAGCGCGCGCCGCGAACGGGCGCCCGCGAAGACGGCGATTCGAGCGCCGCGCCCGGTCGCCTGGGTCATTGGGGCGCTCCTCATCCTGACCCTGGCGAAAACGTCGTATACGCTCTATGGCAATGGCCGGCTCGATACGGAATCGACCTGCCCCGCGATGACCGATCTGCGGGCCGCCTGGTCCTGGCTCCGAATGTACGACGATGTGCGCCACCGCGTCCTTTACGAGAATTCGTTCGGCAATTACCCCGCGGCGGCCCCCGGCGGCGTCGTCATGCGCAACAGCACCATCCCGGCGCTGGCCGCCTTCGAAACCGGCGTTCCCCAGGTGGGGGGATTGCTCAACATCGTCCTGCCGCTCCACGCCGTTACGCGCTCCGAAGGCGGCTGGTTGGCCGGCTTTCCCCTGCGCAACCTCAAGTCCTCCGATCTACACGCGGTGCTGCAATCGCTGAATATCGGCCGGATTGTGTCGTGTTCGCCCGAAGCCCATGCCCGGCTGGCCGCCGACTCGAGGATGACCGAGCGGGCGCGTTTCGGCGCGTTCGAAATCTGGGACTTTTCCGGGGCGCCCGGCAACTGGGCGGCGGTCGGCGGCGGCGAACCCGTCAGTTTCGCCATCGACCCCGTCAACGACGCCCGGATGTCGGTCCGTCTGGACAACAAAACTCCGGACAATCCCCTCTTGATTCGCGTTTGCTGGCATCCTTACTGGGAAGCGTCTCTCAACGGCCGTCCCCTCGCGCTGCGGGCCGATCCATTGGGTTTGATCGAAACCAGGGTCGCCTCTCAGGGACCGGCCCGAATCGAGTTGCATTATCGTGCCCGGCGCCCGGGGTTCTTGACCGTCAGCCTGACGGCCTGGGGGCTGTGGCTGGGCATATGGCTGACGGTCCGGCGAAGATCGCGCCGTCGGTCGGCCGGGGGTGCGCACGCCTTCCGCCGCTTGTCCGCCGCGCCGGTCACTGAGCCGGTTTGTCATCCCCGCCGCGATAGTATTCAGGATACAATCGCTTGAAGCAATCCGGGCAAAGGCTGTGACTGAACTCGGCCTCGGAGTGTTCCGAGATGTAGGCTTCCAATTGTTTCCAGTAGCCCTGGTCGTCGCGAATTTTCTTGCACGAGGCGCAGATGGGCAACAGGCCCGACAGGCGCTTGACTTTCTCCAGCGCTTCGCGCAACTCAACGATCAATTGGTTCTGTCGATCGATGGCGGCCTTGATGTCGGCGATGTCGCGCAGCACGCCGATGAATGAACGCCGCTCGTCGACGACGACTTCGCTGACGGCCAGATGGACGGGGATGAACGTTCCGTCCTTGCGCCGCCCGGTGACTTCACGCCCGATGCCGATGATGTGCGGCTCACCCGTCCGGAGATAGCGCCCGATATAGTCGTCGTGTTGCTCGCGGTCGGGCGAGGGCATGAGCTTGTTGACCTTGTGGCCGATCAATTCCTCGCGCGAGTAGCCGAACATGCGTTCCGCGGCCGGGTTCGCCATCCGGATGACGCCTTGCTCGTCGATGGCGATGATTGCGTCGACGGCGTCATCGAGGATGGCGCGCAGATAGGCCTGGCTTTCCAGAAGATTTTTCGATTCGCCGGCCCCATCATCCGGTTGCGGTGAAGACGACACAGTCCGCCTCTTTTCGTTCCTGTCCCGACGTTTTCCGTTGCGGACGGCCGGGAGAGCTCGCGCCGCTTCCCCTCCCGCACCAACCCCGCGCCTTCGATTTTATCCGGAATCCGGCGATAGCGGAAGCGAATAGCTATTCGAGCCAGGGCAAGTGCAGGTAGATCCTGACCTGGTCGGCCGTCAGGTCAATCGCCCCTCTCGCCGCGCGCGGCGAACACACCGACTGGGATTCCCCAAAGATGCTGGTTTGACTGGCCTGTCACCACCCCGGTCGTTCCTGGCCGGCCCTGGGGTGTTCCATCGTTTTCATATCCCACCCCACGAATACGCGGGGTGTGGCCGGTGCGGATTCGGCAATCGACACTGCTTGCGCCTTGTGCTTGAATGGATAGGCTGGTGGGGGTTTGCGGCGGATTTCCGCACTATCAGGGCGACCTTCGAAAAGCCGTCCGCGGCCGCGACCCGAAACGCTGAAAAGTCCTGACCCGTCAGGATACCGCCATCCGATGCTTGCCTCGATCGACATTCACGGCGCCCGGACGCACAATCTCAAAAACATTTCCTGTTCTTTTCCGCACGGACGCCTGACGATCATCACCGGTGTCTCGGGGTCGGGCA
Organism: bacterium; assembly: GCA_023480605.1. Classification (GTDB taxonomy): domain Bacteria; phylum Sumerlaeota; class Sumerlaeia; order MVZB01; family MVZB01; genus JAMCWS01. The sequence continues at coordinate 1,357 of JAMCWS010000446.1, read as the reverse complement.
AGTCGTCGCTGGCCTTCGACACGCTCTATGCCGAAGGGCAGCGCCGCTACGTCGAGTCGCTCTCGATCTACGCGCGCCAGTTCATCGAGCGCATGGAGCGGCCCGACGTCGACGCCGTGACGGGCGTGCAGCCGGCCATCGCCCTCGAGCAGCGCAACTCAGTCCGGTCGGCCCGCTCGACGGTCGGCACGGCCACCGAAATTCACGACTATTTGCGTCTCCTATTCGCCAAGATCGGCGAGACTTGGTGCCCCGACTGCCAGGCGCCCGTGCGGCCGGAGACGCCCGACTCGGCGATGCAGGCCCTGGCGGAACTGGCCGAGGGCACGCGCCTCCTCGTCCTGGGGCCGGTCGATTTCACCGGCGAGGGGCTGGGCGACTTGCTGCGCGCCGAACTCGTCCGGACGGGTTACCATCGCCTGTGGGACGGGCATGGGATCATCGACCTGGAGACGGGCGAGCGGCCGGCCGACCCCGGCGAATCGCTGGCCGTGCTAACCGACCGCCTGGCCTGGTGCGCGGAATCGCGCGGCCGCCTGCGCACCGCGCTTGAAGTGGCCTTCCAGGCCGGGCGCGGCCGGGCGCGCGTCATCGCTCCCGACCTGAACGAGTCGTTCGATTTCTCGGCCGGCATGATGTGCGACCGCTGCGGCCGCTCCTTCCCGCGGCCCGAGCCGCAGATGTTTTCGTTTTACAGTCCGCTGGGGGCCTGCCCTGCGTGCGAAGGCTTCGGCCGGGTGATCGAACTGGACCTGGACAAGATCATCCCCAACCGCGAGTTGTCGATCGAGGAGGGAGCCATCGCCCCCTGGAACTCGGCCGCCAACCTGGAGATGTATGCTCACCTGCGCCACACGACCACGCCGCGTCAGATCCCGCGCCACGATCCGATCGCCACGTTCACCGAAGCCCAAATGAACAACCTGGTCAAGGGCACCGGCGAATTCTGGGGCATCAAGGGCTTTTTCGACTGGATGGAGGCCCGCAAATACAAGGTTCAGGCGCGCGTCATGCTGGCGCGCTACCGCGCCTACCGCACCTGCTCCGCTTGCGGCGGGACGCGCCTCAAGCCCGAAGCGCTCTGGGTGCGTTTCCAGGGCCGGACGATCGCCGAGTTGAGCCGGCTGCCGGTGCGCGAGTTGCGGCCGTGGGTCGAACGGCTCGACCTGGGCCCCACGGAGCGCGAGATCGCCGGGCGCGCCCTCGAAACGCTGCGCGCCCGTCTGGCCTACCTCGACCAGACGGGCCTGGGCTACCTGACACTCGACCGCCAGACGCGCACGCTTTCGGGCGGCGAAAGCCAGCGAATCAACCTGGCCTCGGCCTTGGGCTCGGCCTTGACCGACACGCTTTACGT
>JAMCWS010000289.1 GCA_023480605.1 bacterium | reverse complement strand
CGATCTTCCGTCCGCGCGTGCGGCGCCGTCATCGCAACCACCAGCGGCACGAAGAAAGTCTGGGGCTTGACGAGGCACACCAACCCGAAATAAATCCCGCAGGCCGCGTCCCAGCCCGCGTCGCGCCAGGCCGGGCCGCTCCGCCCACGCAGCATCATCAGCACGCCGCCGGCCAGCAAGGCTACGAACAGCGACTCCGACCCCAGGAGCGAGGCGTGGACGATGGCGTTGGGGTGAAAGGCCAGCACGGCCAGGGCGAGTCCGGCGGCCGCGCGCGGCGAACCGCCGGCACGCGCGCGCGCCAGCAACAGGGCGATCCGCCAGAAGCCGGCCAGGGCCGCGGTCTGGAGGGCGACGTTGGCCAGTTTGCCCGCCAGCGGCGACGGTCCCGCCAGCCACAGAACGCCCCCCAGAAAGGCCGGGTAACCCACCGGCCAGAAGGCCGTCGGCCGGCCATCCTGAACGTAGCCGAGTCCGCGGGCCATATCCAGCGCCCGCAGGTAATACCACCAGTAATCGCTGAACGGCTCGCTGGGAGCGAGCAGCACCCACGCCAGTCGCGCCACCACCCCGCCGGCCAGGCACAGGGGCATGAACAAAGGATGTTCAAGCAAACGGCGGAGATCAGTCATGGATTGTTTCGGCAAGCCCACCCGTCGATATCACTATCGTTATCGTGATCGTGATCGTGATCGTGATCGATTTCGTACTCACGTTCGTGTGTGTGATCCTGCGCATCCGATCCCATCCGCCGTATGCGGCGTGGCGCGCCGCTACACATCTCCGCCTCCGCCGAGCGAGCGGGCGCCCGGCCCCGCCCCCGGCCGGGCGTTGAGTTCGGCCAGACGCCGCCGGGCCTCTTCATCATGGGGATTGGCACCCAGCAGGATTTCGTATTCCGCGCGCGCTTCGTCGATGGCGCCGCTCACCGCCAGCCAGTGGGCCAGGTGGCCGCGCAGCTCGAACATCGGCGGGTCGGCGGCGATGAGCCAGCGCGCCTGGGCGATCGCCTCGGCGAGGTGGCCCTGCGCGGCTCGCTGGATGATCAGACCCGCCTTGATCGCCGGATGGCCGGTCGTCGTCGCCTCCTCGTTGAGGCGGCCCAGGTCTTCGGCCGTGAATCCCCCGTTGAGGCCAACCGGATCCCACCGCGGGAAAATCGTGCCCATGAGCTCCGCCGGACGGGTGTAGATCCAGTTCTCCCACTCGCGGCCCGCGATGGACGCGCGGTCCAGGGGTTGGCCGTCCTCGTGCGCCCCCGCGTAGCCGCACGCGGCGAAAAAGGAATTCAAATGAGCGGGCGTATATCCCAACTGCTCGAGCGCCCAGGCGTTTTTTTCGACGATGACGCAGTCGATCCGGCCCGCCTCGAGCCACTCCGCCATGCCGCGCAAGGCCCAGAGTTCATGCCCTTCGATGTCCATTTTTAAAAGGCGAATCCGCTCCAGGCCCAGTTCGCGCAGCCTGTCGTCGAGGCGGCAGACCGTCACCTCCACGTATCCCGCCGCCGGATCGGGATGGATCCCGTCAAGGTTCGACTGGCCCAGGATCGGCGCCAGGTTCAGCGTGCGGCGGCCCGCGGCTTCGGAACATGCTTCGTTGAACAGGTTCACCGACGGAGCGGCCGCGCGCGCACGCGCGTCGACCGGCGCAAGATTCGCCTTTAGGAGAGCGAACGCGCGCGGATCGGGCTCGAACAGCACCATGCGCCCCCGGGAGCCCACGAGCGGCGCCGCGGCGGCGGCGATGGCCCCGATCTGTGCCCCCACGTCCACGTAAACGTCCCCCGGCCGCAGTGCCCGCCGTAAAACGGCCAGTGTCGCCGGTTCGTAACGCCCCAGCGCCATGGCCACCTGGTAGCGATCCTCGGCGTCGTAGTTAAAACGGTAGAAGCCCTGACGGGCGCCGAACGAACTCACGCCGGCAAGCCGCAGCAGGCCGGCCAACAGCCGCACCCGCCCCGGCAGCGGACTCAGCGCACGCAGGCAGACGATAAGGGGTGTCAGATCGAGCATGACCGACTCGGCGGGGCCGCCCCGTCAGGGCGTGCCCAAAATGGATGCGGCGGCGGGCGCGGCAGCGCGGTGTCGTCGTTTCAACGCGACCGGTCGAACAATTCGATCACCGGGGCGGGAGCGTCAATCTCCTTCAGCCAGGCCGCCAGCCGCTCGTGAAGTTGCCGGGCGACGCCGCGATGATCCGCGATCACGTCGTGCCGCGCCCCGGGATCGGCAACAATATCGTAAAGCTCGGGTTGTCCCGTCGGGCCGATCGGCACGTAGGCCCACTGGTCGGCGTGGAGGACGGGCGTGGTTGCGCCGCGACGCAGTTTGCCGGCCTCGGGGCGCAGGAATTCGGCGGTGATCGCCTCGCCGCGGATCGGCTCGTTCGAGCCGCATAACTGGTCCGCGAAGGATACGCCGTGCAAGGGCTCGGGCGACTCCAGTCGCAGGCCGGCCAGATCGGCCAGCGTCGGCATGACGTCGACCGGCTGGGCGAATCCCTGAACGATGTGCCCCGCCTTCACGCCCGGCGCGGCGACCATCAGCGGAATGTGGGCGATCTCGGGGTAGGTCGGCCAGAACCGGTCGTCGCCCGTGTTGATGTTCGTCTTGCCGGTGCGGTCGTGCTCGCCCAGGCTCATGCCGTGGTCGGTCGTGAAGATGACGATCGAATTGTCCCACAGGTCGAGGTCGTCGATCTTCTGAAAAATCCGGCCCACCCAGCGGTCGACCAGTTCGGCCTCGGCGCAGTAATGCGCGCGCAGGTTGCGCAGTTCCGCCGGGGTGTAGTCGGACGCGCGGCCGTAGTTGGGGTGCAACATCGGCGTGCCCGTATAGTCGGGATCGTATTTGCGCACCATGTATTCGGGCGGATCCCACGGTTCGTGGGGATCGAAGAAATCGACCCAAAGCAAAAAGGGGGAGAAATCGCAATTTTCTTCGAGCCACTCGACCGCCAGTTTCGCCGTCCTTGGGGGAAAGCGATCCTCCTCACCCCGCCAGTCGCGATTCGTCCAGCGATGGAGATCCACGAGGGTGTGGCCCTGGAAGTGGCGGCCCGACCGGGTTTTTTCCGGCGGCATCACCTCCTCGATCGCGTGGTTCATCCGCAGCATGTAAATGTCGTTTTCCTGCCCGCGGAGGGCGCAGGCCGCATCGAAGGTCTTCTGAAAGCCCGAGTTGAATAAATGCGGGCAATCGCAGATGAGTTGCGTAACATAGCCATGCGCGCCCAGCAACCGCGGCAGGGCATTGCGCGTGCTGAGCGCCAGGTCCTGCCATCCGTGCCACGGCCAGCCGAACCGGCCCGAGATCAGGTCGGTGCGCTCGGGGATGGTGGGGAAACTGCTCGTGTAATAGCGCGAAAGGCTGGCGGCCCGCCGCGCGAACGCATCCAGGCTCGGCGTGCGGACCTGCATATCCGCCTGGCCGGCCAGGTTGTCGTAGCGAAACGTGTCCGAACTGATGAGGATGATGTTTTTCATCACGCCTCCTCCTTGAAATGGCCTTGAGGCCAGCTTTCGATCGCGCGGCGGATTACGCAGGGAAAACAGCCGTATTCAATCCATGGGGACAAGGAGACATGAGGAGACGTTGGGGACGATTTACTGCAAGGTTGGCCAGTCAGTGGGCGCGCGCATCGTCTCCCCGATGAATTGTGTCCCCATGTCTCCATTACCTTTCCATGTCCCCCCATAATTATTGTCCGACCGAAGCCCGCCGTCGTCGGATATCAAACTGAAGCTTGAACTCCAAACGGGGTTTTCGGCATCCGGAGGTCGCCGCTTAACGCGCCTTGACCGTCTGGCCCGTTTCGGCGCTCGTGCGGATCATGTCCATGAGCCTGGCGAAACGCAGGCCCACCTCGGGCGGGCAGGGGTTTTCAATCTTGCCCTGGCGCACCTTGAGAAATTGTTCCCACGCGCCCCGCGAGGGCTCGTAGGGCACCGGCGCGTAATCGGCGTCGCCCAGCTTGCGCACCTGGAGGAACTCGCCCCAGATGCCGGTCTTGAGAACGCCCTTTTCGCCGAAAACCGTCACCTGCGAGCAACACAGAATCGAGTCACCCGCGCCCGCCAGCGACACCATGACGCCGCTCTTCGAGATGGCGCTGACCGACGAGTTGATCTCGACGGGCGTGCCCCGGTTGTCGAGCAGCGCCGTCACCCGGGCCACGTCTTCGCCCAGCAGATCGACCACCGTGTTGACCATGTGCGAACCGGTGTCGAACAGAAATCCGCCCCCGGAAATTTCCGGCACCTGCCGCCACAGTCCGGTGGTCAGGTTTTTCCAGTTCTGGTGGGCGTAGGCGGCGATCGCCGTCACCTTGCCGATCTCACCCGCCGCCAGCAGTTGCTTGGCCTTGCGGACCGCCGGCGAGAGGCTGCCAGGAAAGGCGACCACCAGCAGCCGGGCGGTTTTGTCACGCAGGGCGATCAGCCGCCGGGCCTCCGAGGCGTTCATCACCATCGGCTTCTCCAGGCAGACGTCCATGCCGCTCTGAAGGCAATCGCGCGCGTTTTCGAAATGGAATTTGTGCGGCGAGCAGATCAGCGCCGTCTCGGCGGCCCCCTGCGCCTTGACCAGTTCCTTGATCGTATTGTAAAACGGCGGGCACTTGACTTTGCGCTCCTCGAGGAACGCGCGGGTCGCCGCGCGCGAGGCCTCGCCGGGCTCCACGAAACCGACAATCGCCGTCTGCCGGGGCATATTGACGATGGCGCGCAGGTGTTGGCGGGCAAATCCGCCCGCGCCTACGATGATGGTCGTCACCTTGGACATGTTCTCTCCTTCTTCGTGCTGTTTTGCAGTGGGAAAATGGACGCGGCCGTCCGCCGCTGCCATATTGATATCCATCTTGTCCGTTCAGTCCCCTCCGGCCGCACCGGCCGCCGCCCTCAACGATAGGCCTCGGCGATGGCCATCACTTCTTCGGCGTCGGCAAGGCTGCCGTACCACGACAGTATGTATACGCCTCGGCCCCCGATGGCATCCAGCAGGCGCCTGACTTCCTGTTTCGGCACGCCAACCACCTGGAGGGATTTTCCCGCCGCCAGGATGCGGCGATACATCTCGAACCAGCGCGGATTACCGCCCTGCTCGACCCCGGCCTGCGGCGTCCACTCGATCGCGTCAAGCGGCTCGATCGCCAGCAGGGCGTCGAGGTGGCACATCGCCTGCGTGCCGTCGAGGTGATACATCGAGTGATCCAGCCACCGGCATTGTTCGGTGAGCGCGGGCACGACGAAACGCTGGAACATCTCGGGCGAAAACATCGCCGAGGCGTCGCACTGGACTTTGGCCGTCTTGCCGGAACCCCAGAGGCGGAAGGGGCCGTACGCGGAACTCCCGTCCTCGAGCTTGATGATGTCGTAAACTCTCTGATAAGCATCAAACCATACCTGGTTGATTTCCCGCACCTTCCGCTCCACCCAGTCGGGCCGGACCAGCAGGTCCGTCATCAGCGTCTGGGAGTCGCGCAGCGAGGCCAGGATGTCGATGTTTTCGATCAGGTCGGGGCAGCCGACCATGTATTTGCCATTGGCCAGTTCAGCGCATCGCCGGACGGTTTCCTCGGTCAACTTCCACCACCGGTTGGCCGGATCGAACTTGAGCGGCGGCAGAGCCTCGGGATCGGCGCAGTGCTGAATGCAGGGATCATACCAGACCGTGTTCCAGGTGAAGCGCGGGCTGCTGCCCAGAAAGCAGGCCAGCGATCCGGGCCCCATCTCGGTCGCAGAAAGGGGCAGGGCGTCGCCCGGAAAATCCTGGCGGGCCAGTTCATAATGATTGCGCCGGGCCCGCGTTTCGGCCTCGAGGTAAAAGGCCTCGGGCGAGGCGGGGGCCGGCGGCATGAGACCTTCCTCGCGGGTGCGGCCGTCGGCCATCGGCGCGCCCCACATGCCCACGACCAGGCCCTCGCGGCGCCACCAGTCGGTAAAGTGCCGCTTCGTTTCTTCCCAGTTGGCTTTCCACATCATGGCATCTCGCTTGCCGGCCGCTCTCACCCCCGGCGTCCTGATCGGAACTGCATAAATTGGATTTCGATTATGGAGGGCGCGCTTTGTTTGTCCATTGAAAAAGAAGGCGTTTCCGGGTTTGCCCGTCATAGTATGGCGCGACTCGCCCGGGTGTCGACGAGAAGCCGGCGGAAGCGGGATCGCACGCTTGACCTTCGCGCGGCCGTCGGTTAGGCTAGAGGAAGGAATGCGCGGGAAGGGGCGGCCAGGGGATTTGTCCGGCGCCATCTCTAGACGCAAATCCGTATCTGACAGTCGGGAAGGAGAAGCGCCAACATGGCCAGTGAGAAGGTAATACAGCTCACCGACGCCGAATTCGAAAACACGGTTGTTAATTCGAGTATCCCGGTCCTGGTTGACTTCTGGGCGGAGTGGTGCGGGCCGTGCCGGCGCGTCGGCCCGATCGTCGATGAATTGGCGGGCGAATACGAAGGCAAAATCAAGGTTGCCAAAATCAATATCGACGAGCATCAATCCGCGGCCAACCAGCTTGGCGTGCAATCCATACCCACGCTGATGCTATTCAAGGGCGGCAAGCTGGCCGAACGGATTGTCGGCGCGGTGCCCAAGGAAACCCTGGTCGAGGCCATCAGCCGGGTGCTGTAAAACCGGCATACATTGTCGGGAGGGGGTTTCCGCCCCCTCCATCCCATGCTCATAGCCCGTGGCCCGGTGAATCCGCAACCGGGCGGGAGAGAGCCGATCCGGATCGGCGGCGGCCAGCCGCCGGGGGGCCGGTTGCAGGGCGGCCATTCCTCCATCGAGAATCCGTCCATGAAATGCCCTTTTTGCGGCAGTCTCGACAACAAGGTCGTCAACTCACGCCTGACCGCCGAGGAAACCTCGATTCGCCGGCGGCGCGAATGCATCAAATGCGGCGCGCGATTCACTACCTATGAATACGTCGAGCAGACGCCGATCCTCGTGATAAAACGCGACGGCCGCCGCCAGCCGTTCGACCGCCAGAAACTCATCAACGGCCTTCTGCGCGCCTGCGAGAAACGCCCCGTGGCGCTCGAATCCATCGAGGCGCTCGTCAGCCAGGTGGAAAAAGAGTTACAGAACAACATGGAGTCCGAAGTCAGCTCGCTGCGCGTGGGCGAACTGGTGCTTTCGGGCCTCAAGGCCCTTGACGAGGTCGCCTACGTACGTTTCGCGTCGGTTTATCGGCAGTTCCGCGACATCAGCGAGTTCAGCGACGAAATCCAGGCGCTCATGCGCCACGAGCCTCGGCAATCCGCTCTACCGCCCGGCGAACCGAAATCAGAGAAACCCTAAGTGGGCGCCACCCGTCACTCCGCTCCCCCACGACGGCGTACACGAAAACGGATTCCACGGCGACGCGGAACCCGAGTGGTGAAAGCGATTTACTGTGTGGCGCGGCCGTCCTGGCGGTCGCGCCGACCAGCGTTATTTTACGGGGGGAGCGGCGGCTGCCCAACGGGCCTGAGCGCCGCGGGCCGCCTTCCGAACGCGCCCGCTGCGCAGGCATTGCGAACAGACCATCGCCATGGTCGGCCGGCCGTTCTTCATGATGCGAATCGTCTGCAGATTGGGCAGCCAGCGCCGCTTGGTCCGGTTGTTGGCGTGGCTGACATTGTTGCCGATCTGGGGACTTTTATCGCAAATGGCGCATTTGGGCATCGTCATCTACCTCATCGAAATTCGTATCAAGCCGGCGCCAACCGGCATTGGTGAGTCCTGTGCTGAACTCGGCGTGGCGCAACCGACCCTCCGGCCTCATGGCCACAAAACCGGCAATTTACCGTTTCGGACGGTGTTTCGTCAATGAAAAACGTCCTTGGTCTTTCACTCTTTTCACACAAAGGCACGAAGACTTGGCGCGGCGGAGCCGCAACCGAAATACCGGAAATCCTGTCTGGAGTCCAAGCTGCAGCTTGATACCCGGAAAAACGGCGCTACACAAAGAACCACGGTGGATATTGACTGTCGAGCAATCTGGTAATCCACTGTCAGGGAAGATATATATATGAACCATTCGCGTATGATTGATCCTATTTTCCTTCGTGCCTTTGCATGAGAAACGGCAATGCCCCACCCCGAATAATCGAAGAAAACGTCGGCCGCTTCCTGGACGCCCGTCGCGGACGATAAGGTCAGGCTCCGGCGCGTCAACGGGCGCCGCCGTCGGCAAATGATTGCTAATCGGCTCCGGTTGTGTTTAATGGGAATCCGGCATGGCCACGGCGTCTCCCCGACCCAGCGGCCGCTCCGCCGCCCCATTTCCCCTCCCGAAGGATCGAGCCATGGGCGAAACGATCGCGAGGTATATTGCCCTCATCCGCCGGACTTTCACGAAAGATTATGAACTCATGTATCGCGAGCCGGGCGGGCCGCTTCAATACAAGTTCCTTGTGCCCGGCAGCGCGCATTACTCCGACGTTCTCTGGGACTGGGACTCCTGGCTGAGCGACGTGGCCCTGCGCCAGATCCTGCGCGAGGTGAACTCGCCCGAAGCTCACGAAAAAGCTCTTCCCTATGAACAGGGCTGCATTTTGAACTACCTCTCCTGGACGGGCGGGGACGGCTGGATGCCGATCGCGGTCACGCGCAACTCGCGCCTGGAGGACGTCAAGCCCAAGAACATATACGAGCAGAACATGCACAAGCCCTGCCTGGCCCAGCACGCGGCCTTTCTGGTGCGTGAAGCGGGCGGCGACGCCGAATGGCTGCACGAAAAATTCGAAAACCTGCAATACTTCCTGAACAACTACCGCAACCACCACCGCCACCCCTGCGGTCTTTATTTCTGGCAGACCGACTTCGCCATCGGGGTCGACGACGATCCGTGCATCTTTTACCGCCCGCCGCGCAGTTGCGGCTCGATCTACCTCAACAGCATGATGTATCGCGAACTGCTGGCGATGGCCTACCTCTGCGAGCGCCTGGGCCTGGACGAGATCGGCCGCTTCCACGCCCGCGAGGCCGAAACGCTCAAGACGGCGATCAACGAGATCTGCTGGGACGAACGCGACGGTTGTTATTACAACGTCGACTTCAACCTGCTGCCGGTCGACCGCGCCCAGTGGCTGCACCGCAATCAGCCCCGCGACTACGACGCCCTGATCATGCGCATGGGGGTGTGGAGCAGCTTCATGGCGATGTGGTCGGGCGTGGCCACGCCCCCGCGCGCACGCCGCATGGCGCGGGGCCACATCCGCAACCCCAGGACGTTCAACGCCCCCTACGGCATCAGGACGCTTTCGAAAATGGAAAAAATGTATAACCTGCGCGCCTCGGGCAATCCTTCGACCTGGCGCGGGCCGATCTGGGGCGTGGCCAATTACATGACTTTCCGCGGCCTGGTCAACTACGGACTGGCGGCCGACGCTCGAGATATAGCCGAGAAAACGATCCGTCTGTTTGGGCGCGATCTCGAACGTTTCGGCGCCCTGCACGAATACTACCAGCCTGAAAACGGCGAACCGATCCTCAACCGCGGCTTCCAGAACTGGAATTACCTGGTGCTCAATATGATCGTCTGGCTCGAAGGCGGGCAGCCGGTGACGGAGTTTTGAGGATTACCGGCCGGCACGGAATCGGGGCCCTGCCATATTGCCGGACTGCATGGCCTTGTGACCGGACCGCCCGGTCGGAAGGCCTTTTTTTTGGGTTAACGCGCCGGTCGCGATATAAAAATAAAAGACGGACGAGTTTCGTAAAAGGGATGATTTGCCGTGTTTATTGACGGAAGGGGGATCCGATGATGCAACTCGAAATCAGCGGCGCCGAACGCGATCGATTGACCCGCCTGCTGGAAAGAGAATATGCCGAGGTAAGGATCGAGGGCCGCCGCACGCGGACAGTCCGCTGGCGCGAGGAATTGGAACAGGACAAAAACCAACTGAAAGATCTAATCGATAAACTCAACCGTTTGGAGGAAGACCGCCCGGCCCCGCTCAAGGCCTGATTGACTGTGTGCCCGCCGATCCGTTATGTAATGGGTGTTATCGAACCCATCGAGAAGCGAGGCAAGCGGCGATGACGGATCTGACGCGGCACATCCAGGCCACTCCCCTGGCCGACACTCACGACCATCAGGCCGACGAGAACGTATACGTCGAGCATGGACCCGACGTTTTGGCCGACCTGATGAAGCACTATTTATTTCAGGATCTGGCGACGGCCGGCGCCTCCGAGGCGGCCATCGCGCGCGCGCTCGACGCCGGCGATCCCGACGTCGAAGCGCGGTTTGCCGACATACGGCAAGCGTGGGAACGCTGCCGCCACACCGGCTATGGCGAGGCCGCGCGCTGGATCGCCCGCGAAATCTACGGCATGGATGAGGTGACGGGCGCGGGGCTGGTCGCGGCGCAAGACATCAACCGCGATCTGCGCCGGCCCGGCCAGCGCCTCCATATCCTGCGCGAACGGGCCAACCTCAGTCACGTCCAGATCGACGATTACACCCGGATCGGCGCGCGGATCGATCCGACCGCCCCTGAGTTTTATCTCCATGACATCTCCTGGCTGCCGATGGCGGTCGGCAATATCAATCCTGATCAACTGTCGCGTGAATCCGGCGTCGATGTTGCCGGCCTCGCCGATCTCGGACAAGCCATGGAGGCGATTTATGCCCGTTACGCGCCCATCGCCGTCGCCGTCAAGAGCCAGCACGCCTACCAGCGGACGCTGTTCTGGCGCGAACGGTCCGACGGCGAAGCGGGCGCCGCTCTCGAAAAGGTCCTGGCCGGCAAGGCGTCGCCCGAAGACCGTCTCTGCCTGGGTGACTGGTGCATCGGGCGAGGCGCCGATCTGGCCGCCCGGCACCATCTGCCATTCAAGATCCACACGGGATACCTGGCCGGCGCGGGCAATCTCGACTCGGACCCGGTGCGCGCCGGTCACTTGTGCGGGCTCCTCAAACGCTATCCGAAAACGCAGTTCGTGCTCATGCACATCTCATATCCTTTCTTCGACGAACTGCTCGGACTGGCCAAGAACTTCCCCAATGCCGCCATCGACTTCTGCTGGGGCTGGGCGATGGACCCCTTCAGCGCGGGCGATTGCCTGCGCCGCCTCATCCATGCCGTCCCGAATCACAAGATTTTCATATTCGGCGGCGACAGCAGTTGGCCCAACTCGACGCTGGCCTTCGCCGCCCAGGCGCGCCGCTGGTTCACCCGCGCGCTCGAAGCCGAAGTGACCGAAGGCCTGATGACCGAAAAGGAAGCCATCGCCCTCGCCACGCGCCTCATGAACGCCAACCAGGCCGAATTTTTCAACCTGGCGGGCAAACAGGTGGCGTTACTCGAAGCGGCTGCGAGCGGGGCGGCGCGAACATAAAACGGTTCCACGGCGATGTTATGGGATTTTCCGTATGCCTGATGACCGCCGTCGGGCGTATCTCGAATTTAACATTACTATTTTGGTTGTAATAAATCGCTATATTGTTGTTTATATATAATATATGATTAGATTCTACATACGATAATTGCCCGGCAATCACGTCTCCACGCGCGGGCGCAGTTCGAGGGGGGCGACGGTCGGCCAGTCGGGCTCGGGTTCGATGGTGAAGGCGAACAGGCGGTAAAGGCAATCATAATGGTCGCTGGGGCGGCCGGGGGGCGAAAGCGAGATGGTCAGCGTGTAGCGGCCCGGCAGGATCGGCGGCGCGGGTAATTCCATGCGGAATGCGCCCCGCCCGCCGGCGGGCCGGCTGAGGCCGGCTTCGCGTTCGGCGCGCCAAAGGGTCAGCGTCGTTCCGTCCTGGGCGTCAAGGGG